>JAJYIJ010000063.1 GCA_021790135.1 bacterium
GCCGCAGTCTTTTGGCGAAGTGGCAGCACAGATTACCAGTGTTACCTCCCGGCATATAATCATCTCTATTATGGCCGGTGTACCAGTTAAAAAAATTGCTCGTCTGGGATCGAACAAAATTGTTCGGACAATGCCCAATCTGCCGGCGGCTATTGGCGCTGGCTATACCGGTTATTTTATTGCGGGGAAATTATCTAAGAATGAAAAAAAATTTCTCGTGGAAATTTTGTCCTGTTTCGGCCATAGTCTGCCGGTGGCGCGGGAAGACGATCTGAATAAAATTACCGCTTTAAGTGGTTCCGGACCGGCGTATTTTTTCTATCTGGCGGAACTCCTTGAGGACAAAGCAAAAAAATACGGGTTTTCCGCGAAGGCAGCCAAGCAATTGGCCGGACAGATCTTGATTGGCAGCGCTAAACTTTTGGAAAATTCGCCGCTCACCGCCGGAGAATGGCGCCGGGCAGTAACGTCTCCGGGCGGCACAACGGCCGCGGCGCTCAAAAGTTTGGCGCAGGATAAATTCGCCGTCATTTTTTCTCGAGCCGTGGAAGAAGCCTATCGGCGAGCTAAAAAAATGAGTTGTTAATGTATATGAAAAAGGATATTGCTAAAATTTTTCAAGAGGCCGCAGTCACGCGGCGAGTTTTGGCAGAAGCTCCAGTCAGTAAAATCAATCAAGCCTTGCGTTTGGCCGCGCGTTTATTTTGGCAGGAACGTCAAAAGATTTTAGCGATTAATGCCAAAGATTTGTCTAAAATTTCTCCCTTGGCCGCTTTTTATGATCGCGCCAAACTGACCGAAGAGCGGATTGTGGCTATGGCAAAGCAGCTGCAGGTCGTGGCCAGCTTGCCTTCGCCGCTTGGCCGGCAGCAGGAAAAAAGAAAATTACCAAATGGCCTCGAGCTTTCCCGTGTGAGTGTGCCGCTTGGCGTGGTGGGTGTTATTTATGAAGCGCGGCCGAATGTAACGGCTGAAGTTTTTTCTCTTTGCCTCAAGTCTGGCAATGTCTGCATCCTAAAGGGAGGGAAAGAGGTGGCAGGGACGAATACTTTTTTAGTTAGGCTTATCCGCCAAGCTCTTCAGGCTAGCAGTTTGCCGAGCGCCAGCATTAATTTGTTGCCTGGCGGACGAGATAATGTGGCGGCGTTGCTTCAGGCCGACGGAACGGTGGATGTAATTATTCCCCGTGGCGGCGCTGGGCTGATTGAGTATGTCAGAAAAAATTCCATTGTGCCGGTGATTGAAACAGGAGCCGGCGTTGTCCATACGTATTTTGACAAAACGGGTGACGTGCAAGCGGCCGCACAAATTATTTTTAACGCAAAGACGCGCCGGGTGTCAGTTTGTAATGCTTTGGACACATTGCTCATTAACCGGCAGCGCTTGGCCGACGTGTTTCCATTGGTGGCTCCATTAGCAACGAGAAAGGTTATTGTCTGGGCGGACAGTGCCACGTATCAAAAATTAAAAGGGAAATACCCGGCGGCTCTTTTGCGACATGCGCGACCGACAGATTTTGGCCGGGAATTTTTAGATTATCAACTTTCAATTAAGGTGGCGGAGAGCCTGGAGGAGGCGATTAACCATATTAATAAATTCGGTTCTCACCACAGCGACGCCATAATTTCGAAGGATAAAAAAAGTATTCAACGATTTTTTCAAGCAGTTGATTCCGCAGTTGTTTATGCCAACGCCTCTACGGCCTTTTCCGACGGGGCAGAGTTTGGTCTGGGAGCGGAAATCGGCATCAGCACCCAGAAACTTCACGCCCGCGGGCCTTTGGGTCTTGCCGCACTCACGAGCTATAAATGGATTATTCGCGGCCAGGGACAGACGCGGCCAGTGTGATTTTTAAAACAGTAAAGGGGCCTCAGCGAGGTCCCTGTTTTCGGCTGAACAGACTGTAGAAAAGTCCGTTCGCGCCAGCGAGGCATGTACCGATGGGCAACCAGTGGCCACCGGGGTAGAGAGAACATCCAGTTAAGGATGCGATGGGGCTTTCCCCGTTACAGCCCATGCCCAAGCTGCTTTCCGACCTGATTGAATCTAGGTCGCTCTCTTGAGAACTTTCTAGGCGGCTCGTTCTTTTTTTTCCTGGAGATCTGCTTCGAAAGCCTCCATCGCCCGCTCGAATTCCGAGCGGGCAGAACCTGTTCGCCGTGCCCATTGCTCCAGGGCAGCGGCCCATTTTTCCCTACTTGCCCGAATGCGGCCGACGAAACAGCCGAAAATCCGGGCTTCGATCACTTCAGGGCCACAGACCCTGAAACTCAGGGGCCTGCGGCCAATTTCCTCTACCGACGAGCTTCTCATCTTTCTTTCCTTTCGGCTGAAGTTAGAGTTTTGTTAGGTGGTTCAAAAAGGTATTCTCCTTCTTGAATCACCCAACAAAAAAATAAAAGAGCGTCAATAGTTTACACAAAAAAAGCGATTTTGTCAATCTTGAAAAATCGAAAGATTTTTGGTATAGTTTACGCTAGATAACTGCAGAAATTATGCCACAGTTAAGCGTAATCGTGCCGGTATACAACGAAGAAAAGACTATCTTGCGGGTAATTGGCGCGCTCGTGCATGCGTTGGCCGGTTATGATGTCGACTACATTATCGTCAATGATGGCTCGACTGACGATACCGAAAAATTACTCTCAGGTAGCCCTTACTCAAATGACTCTCGTTTTACCATTATCCATCAAGATAAAAATCAAGGAAAAGGCTCGGCAATCCGCGCTGCGATTCCATTTGTGCGCGGCGATTATGTTATCGTGCAGGACGCTGATCTTGAATATGATCCAAACGACATTCCAAAACTTCTCGCTTATGCCAGTGAACATCAATCGCCGGTAGTCTACGGTTCGCGCAATCTGGATAAAAAGACACCGCATGGCGGGCCCTTATTTTATTGGGGCGGACGTCTGGTGACGGGGCTTGCAAATATTTTATTTCATCAAAAATTAACGGATGAACCATGTGGTTATAAATTATTTTCCGCTAACATATTGCGATCGTTGCCCCTGACCTGTCGACGGTTCGAGTTTTGTCCTGAAGCCACGGCACTGATCGGGGAGCGGGGGGTCGCCATTCCGGAAATTTCCGTTCACTACTCTCCGCGCGGAAAAGAGGATGGAAAAAAGATCAATTATCTCGACGGGCTCTCTGCTATCTATACGTTGCTGCGCATCAAATGCGCGTTGCGCAAGGAATATTGGCAAGCAATGTTTATTTTTTTATTTGCCTTTGGTATTTTTTTTCTGACGTGGAACAGCAGCGTGGCCGGCTATGAACCTGATACCGTCGCCGCGGCTATCGCCTTGACGCATGGCAGTTATCTTTTGGTCAAAGCCTGGGTTGGTTCTTCGTTGCTCTATGTTCCTTTTGTCTATGGCAGTTGGCTTTTACCGTCGGCTATCCGGTCAGAATTTTTAACACTAGTGCCACCCTTTTATTCCGCCGTGACCATGATGCTCTTGTTTTTGATTGCGAACCGTTTGGGTTTTAGGCGTTGGGTCGCGATTGTGACAACAATGCTCGTGACTGTCGGCAGCTTGGTATGGCCCTACAGTAAAATTGGCATGGAATATCAAGAGATGTTTTTTATAGGCATTATTTTGCTCGCGCTTTTAGACTGGAGCAAACAGCCAACGCGATCGCCGCTCGGAGTTGGCGTTAGTCTGGCCCTTCTGTCTCTGACCAAATCGTATGGAATTGTTTTTGTTCTCCCGACAGTGGTGTACATAGTCGTAATTTTGCGGCGCCAAAATCGCCTAGGTGATTTTTTTCGTCCAGGATTCTTATTCAGACTATTCGCCCCCACAATACTCGCCGTTATTTGTCTCGCTTTTATTAATTTAACGTTGGCCGGTCGCTTGTCCGGCGACTATAAACTCGGTCACGAATTTGAAATCGTCAGCTGGTGGGAAGGGATGTGGGGGATCTTTTTCAGTTTTGGCAAAAGTATTCTTATTTACAGCCCGCTACTTATCCCGTCGCTGTATTTTTGGCCGCGTTTTTATAAAAAATATCCGGCAGTGGCGCTCTTTGTACTTATTGGTTTCGTGCTTTATTTTTTTATCACGGCGCCATTCAGTTTTTGGAGCGACGAAACGCCAAGCGTACGCAAACTCGTACCGCTCATTCCGTATTTGCATCTGCCGCTCTTTTTTGGGGTTGAATATCTCTGGGAACAAAAGAAGAAATTTTGGCTGGCTATCATCGGTTTTGTTGTGGTGGTTGCCGTCTATGTGCAATTGATCAATGCGTTGTATCCGTACTATCGTTATTTACTTTTAATGCGCGGCAATCTTGATACGCTGGAACAAATGCGTTATAACCCGGAGGTTTCGGAAATATATATTGACCATCGGCTGTTTATATCGTATCTAGCAAAAAAAATTTTTCATAGCGCCGAGCAGTTTCGCTATACCGAAAGCACCTGGATGCGCCATTATCAAAATAGCGACGAATCAGATGTGCGGCTGGTTGACTTAACTATAAATCTCAATGACAAGAACGAACCGTCGGTTTATTTTATCATCGCCCGCAACAAACACATTAGAGACTGCCTTTTTATTTTTGAAATAGTGCTTTTGGTGGGCGTCGGTGGCTGTTTGGCAGTGACAGCTCTCAGTGATTACCGACAGGGGGAGAATAGTATCAACAGCGCGTGTCTATGATCTGTCTTTGCTGTCCGATGCTCGTCTACAAGATTAGAACCGGGTTGAAAGGGAGGGAAGTGAATATTCCGGAAGTTAATCCCTACTGATTAGCTCTTGGTCGGTTTGGATTTTATCTTCTTCTGCCATAAAAAAAGATACACACAGGTTGAGACAATTGCCGATATTACCATACTGCCGATAATATCAATAGGATGATGGACACCGACATATACTCTTGATACGCCCACAAGTACTGCGACGATCCAGGCAGCAGTCGATGTTCCTCGGTTGAACGGGAAAATTATTGAAGCAATTGCCGAAGTTAGCAAGACATGGTCGGATGGGAAACCATTGTCCGGCACGTGCAACACCAATGGTATAAAATGACCAATCACGAATGGCCTCGGATCAAAATATAACCAGGCACCAATTCTTGAAACGATGTAAATGGCGGGTAAGGCGATTGCGCCAAAAAAGAAGGCCTCTCTTTTCGTTTTATTCGGCAATTTCCAAAACCAAACTAAAGCGATAATAACGGAGAGCAAAAACAGATATTTTGCTCCGAAAATAAAAAAATAATCGGTGAAAGACATACATTTTTGTAGCCTTAAAATTATACTCTATTGTTCAAAAAAAGTCAGCTTTCAAAGAATATAAAAAATGACCCGGATCCAAGAATGAAATATGTAAATGAACACGCTTGATTAGCACTACGCTTGCGTGAAGGCCCTTCGAATAATGGCCCCCCTTTTTTGCAACTGGCGGCTCTCCGGTTCTCCTGTCCCACTGGAGTATATAAAACACGGCTTGACTAAGCCATGTTTTATAGCGATGCAGCTAGCAAATAAGATTAAATGGTCTCAAATGCTATTTAACAAATCTGTTTAAATAATGTATTTTCTAATTTCTTTTATCAATGGTTCTCTGGCCGGACCATTGAAATTATGGTCGCCATCAAGCCCGATTAATTTTATGTTGTGGCTAAGTCCAGATACATCAACTTCAGCCAATATTTGATCTTGGTTAGCTTTAATGATAATCATCTCAGTTCTTTCCGCAAATGCATTATACTTATCAATAGTTTTCATATTTATACGTTCCTGGAAATATTCAGCCGGAACAATTCTCGTTAGCCCCTCAAATGGGGGAAGCTTAGAAAGGCCGTGCAAATTTATTTCGGCGCCTGCTCTAGCCGTATACCTTGCCAAGGTGCGCTCAAGACTCATATCAAATACGGGAGCCAACAGAATTGCCTTTCTGATGCCCTCAGGTTTCGCGAACGCCGCCACAACTGTACCTTGAGAATGACAGATCAAATCAATTATCGCTCCCGGATGTAATTGTTTGGTTTTATTAATAACCTCATTTAACATTTTTACTTGTTCACTAATCGGACTAACGGTGAGCGTCTTATTTTTTTCGTCTATCTTAAAATA
>JAJYIJ010000064.1 GCA_021790135.1 bacterium
CTGGCCTGGCTATCATTTTTTGCGTAACTTCGTGAATATCGGGTAAATTGTAAAAATAAAAATCACGAGCTAACGACAAGACTCCGTCTTTGCTATTCAAATCCGATAACATAGAGGGTACGGTGAGAGGCTTTTTAAAGAAATGATCGGCGGCAAATTGCAAAATTTCTTTTTGCTTTTTACCAAGGTCAAAAGCCTTTTCCAACTCATCCACTGAATATTGATGGTCAGCGTGACCGCCTTCAACGCCACTTTTTTGACCTAAAGTATCAGACATATTTTTAGACTAGGATAAATTAATTCAAATAGACTATATCTATCTTACAGGAAAGCCAATAAAATTACAACAAAAAAAAATCCCCACGATTAACGGGGATTTGCTTGGTCTGCGCAATTTTTCAATCTGCGTAATCTGTCTAAATCGGCATAATCTGTGTTGACAACACAAACGTGACTCCCGCAGAGCGGGATCGGCCTTGTGGCCGAAAAACCTGTTCTCTCTATTTGGAATTACTTCGCAGTGAGCCGAGGCTTTTACGAAGTTCTCCGACGCGAGGTCGGAGTCGACGAAGATCGCTTCGCTTTCGCGAAGAGTATCTCCAGAAAGGAGGTGATCCATGAGCAGCTTCCGCTACCCATGCCTTGTT
Organism: bacterium; assembly: GCA_021790135.1. Lineage (GTDB taxonomy): Bacteria > Patescibacteriota > Patescibacteriia > Magasanikbacterales > GWA2-37-8 > JAJYIJ01. The sequence continues at coordinate 648 of JAJYIJ010000064.1, forward strand.
ACGACTTCACCCTAGTCACTGACCCTGCCTTAACCCTGTACCAGACGCGCAATTGATTGTGCGCTTGGTACAGGGCTTTGGGCATTGCCAGCTCCCGTGGTGTGACGGGCGGTGAGTACAAGACCCGAGAACGTATTCAACGCCACGTGGCTGATTGGCGTTTACTAGCGATTCCGACTTCATGAAGGCGAGTTGCAGCCTTCAATCTGAACTGGGGCGAGGTTTGATGGGATTAGCTCCGTCTCACGACTTGGCAACCCATTGTTGCTCGCCATTGTTTCATGTGTGTGGCCCTGGACGTAAGGGCCATGCTGATTTGACGTCGTCCACCCCTTCCTCCCAGCACACAGCGCACTTTTAAAATGCGTTCTGTGCTGGGCGGTATCGCGTGTACATTTAACACACGACGTGGGTTGCGCTCGTTTCCCAACTTAATGGTACACCTCACGGCACGAGCTGACGGCAACCATGCAGCACCTATCTAGCACCCTCGAAGGCGGCCACTGTTTCCAGCGGCTTGCAGCTAGTAGTTGAGCCCAGGTAAGGTTCCCCGTTTACCATCGAATTAAACCACATGAACCACCGCTTGTGCGGGTCCCCGTCTATTTCTTTGAGTTTTAGCCTTGCGGCCGTACTCCCCAGGCGGCGAACTTAACGCGTTTGCTTTTTTAAACGGCACTGACAGGGTCGATACTGCCAATACCTAGTTCGCATCGTTTAGGGCGTGGACTACCAGGGTATCTAATCCTGTTTGCTCCCCACGCTTTCGTCCATGAGTGTCAGTACTGTACCAGTGAGCTGCCTTCGCATTTGGTGTTCTTCTCGATATCAACGCTTATTACGACTACACCGAGAATTCCGCTCACCTCTTCCAGACTCTAGTCAGATAGTATCAGAAGCGGCCTCAGAGTTAAGCTCTGAGTTTTGACCCCTGACTTGCCTGACCACCTGCGGACGCTTTACGCCCAATAAATCCGGATAACGCTTGAGGTCTCTGTATTACCGCTGCTGCTGGCACAGAGTTAGCAACCTCTTATTCATAAGGTACCGTCACAAATTCTTCCCTTATAAAAGCAGTTTACAATCCGAAGACCGTCATCCTGCACGCGGCGTCGCTCCTTCAGCCTTTCGGCCATTGAGGAATATTCTTGACTGCAGCCTCCCGTAGGAGTGTGGGCAGTGTCGCAGTCCCACTGAGGCAGGTCGCGCTCTCACGCCTGCTACCCGTCATAGCCTTGGTAGGCCGTTACCCTACCAACTAGCTGATGGGCCATAGGCCCCTCTCCAAGAAGTAAACCTTTACATGCGAATGACTTGCGTCCCCGCATGACTATCGGGTATTAATTCGCCTTTCGGCGAGCTGTCCCCGGCTTGGAGGAAGGTTACCAATGTGTTACTCACCCGTTTGCCGCTCGTAACTCTCTAGCACTCAACTCTCAATTTGTCATCCCGAGCGTAGCGAAGGATCTCATAAATTCAGAGGAGATTCTTCACTTCGTTAAGAATGACAATTGAAACCTAGGTGCTAAAGAGCACGTCGCTCGACTTGCATGCCTTAGACACGCCGCCAGCGTTCATCCTGAGCTAGAATCAAACTCTCAAAAAAGAGAATTCAATCCATCGTTCAAAGTGAACAATGGTTTTGGATTTATTTATTTTATTTACTTGAGGATCCCGACGAACGTCGAGACTACTCAAGAAATAGATTGAATGGTTTTTGTCACGTTTGTATTGTCAAAGTGCTTTTCTTTCTCGCCAGAGAAAGAAAAAAGAGGAATCAAATCTTTGATTACTCTTTTTTCTTCCTCCCGACTTAGTCGGGACAGGTAGTTTCCTCTTTGAGAGAGGACTTACCGGATTATTTGGCTTGTAGAGAAGGTGCCGTGTAAGGGCGAATTTACGTGCTGACAATTTTAAACTATTCCTCCAATACTGTCAAGGGCTATTTTGGCCAAAAATACACTAGCTGTGGATAAACATATTTGTCTTGCCGAAAGCAATACTTTTCATTATCATAACAATAATCATTAAAGGTAAAAATATGAATTATTGTCAATGTCATTCCGGGCCTCCGCGTCTTTCAGCTGCGATACGGGAACTCTATGATGAACTTATCGAATTTTTTAAAAAACCAACCCGTGATGAGCTGTCTGATTGTGTTTATGCGTGTGGCCGAATCCTCGGCGCTTTCTCACACCATGTCTATGTTCATGTACCCGGTGATGGGCGGCATCTGAAAAAAATCAATGAGCGCTTCCGCCTATATGGTTGCATCCGTTCCCCCGCTCATTTAATAAACGGGCGTTGTCCGTCAGCGCCCACTGAGAAATGCGCTATTCAAGATTAAGGGCGGCTACTTCTCGTCATTCCACCACACTCCGCCTTCTTGCCCGCCCCACCATTCATTAGAATCTGTTTGCATTATTTTTTCGGCCACTTCCTTGCTGATGTCGGTCAAGAGACGCTTCCGAGCATAAGCAATCCACGTCAAAGCGCGTTCGTTGCCGATGTCAACTTGTTCTTTTAACGACAATATCCACTCCAGCGTATCGGCATCCTTCACCAAGACCGATTCTTTGGTAGTTCGATTTTCATGTTCATTATAAATTTGGACTATTTCATCGCCGAACGGCAGCGTGGCGGCCACGTCACGGACCGCTTCGGCCTGCCGGCGCTCGGTGTACTTTTGGTGGACGTGATTCAAATCGGACACACGCGCCTCGCCGAGATCATGGAAAAGCGCTTCAGTCACCATCTTGCCAACATCAACGGTGCCGTCGAGCTTGCCAAGCACATAACTAATACAGGCAGTACGAAATGAGTGCTCGGCCACGCTTTGTTGGCCACTTCCTAAAAATTGAAAACCGCTGCGCGGCGTTCGATTCAACATGCCGACTTCATAGAGAAAATTGGCGATGGATTGGAGGTTTGTTATACTTGAAGACATAGAAACATTTTTTAATATGATATTTTATTTTATTTTCATAGCTGCGGCTGCTCTTTCGATTCTTGCCTATAGCGTCGTTTCTTTTTGGCGGACGCGCGTCCCATTCGTGGCAACACCGAACGACTTACGTAAGCGTATCGCCGCGGCCTTGTCAATAACTTCCGAAAGCGTCATATATGACCTCGGCTCCGGCCGAGGAACATTTTTATTTGCCGCTGAATCTTACCACCCAAAGACACTCGTTGGTTATGAGCTTTCGCCCGTTCATTATTGGTTGGCGCTCGCTATTGCCCGCTTGCGCCATTCACGCGTGAAATTTGTTCGAAGGGATTTTATGCAAGCCGACATCAGCAAGGCCACAATCATCTACTTGTTCCTGGTGTCTCCGATCGTACAAAAAGTGTGGAAAAAAATCAAATCAGAATGCGCCCCAGGCACTATTGTCGCGACTCTTTCTGATACCATCATTGGTCATCCATCCTATTCAACAATTAATTTGCGCCCCCATCATCCACGGACGGGAAAATTATATCTCTACCGAGTCTAGAACTTACTTACTTTTTTTCTTCCGCCACTCAGCAATTTTTTTATGATCTCCGGAAAGTAAAACTTTTGGTACTTTCATTCCCAAAAAATTTTCCGGGCGGCTGTACTGCGGATATTCTTTCTGGCCGCCGCCGGCATATTCGCCCGCATCGTTATACATAGAAAAACTTTCTTCCTTCAATGATTCTTCGTTGCCAAGTACTCCTGGAATAAGACGCGACACAGCCTCGATAATAGTGAGCGTCGGGAGTTCGCCGCCGGCTAACACATACTCCCCCATCGAAATTTTTTCATCCACGAATTTATAAATTCTTTCATCAAATCCTTCGTAACGGCCGGCGATAAGAATAAGCTGGTCGAGTTTAGAAAATTTTTCGGCCATCCGCTGATTAAATTTTTTTCCAGCCGGATCCATAATAATAATTTTTGATTTTTTTCCGCCCGAGGCGGATCCGCCTTTGGCGGACTTTTTCCTTAAGGCACCTATTTTTTCCAAACACTTATAAATCGGCTCCACTCGAAGGACCATTCCCGCGCCACCGCCATAGGGTTTATCGTCAACATGCCCCCATTTGTTGCCGGAAAATTCCCGAAAATTATGGGCGCGAACGTTAATGAGCCCTTTTTGTTGTGCACGGCCAAGAATACTCTCATCAGAGTAGTTGTAAATCAAATCGGGAAATAAGGTGAGGACGTCGAATTGCATAGACTAAATACACGATACATGGACTAAAATACAAAACTTATTTTCGTCCATGTATCTTGAATTGTTCAAATATCCTAACATATCTTTAAAAATAAAACTACCCCGTTTGCACGAGGTAGTTTTAGGTTGTAAGACTAGATTTCGAGGTTGTCGACCGCGCTGGTGTCGATTGGCTCATTAGCACTCTGGGCTGGGCGCGGATTCGGTCCGCGGCCACCGGCTGGTTCGTTGATCTTCAAGTTAACGCGAGCGTTATTCTTGGCACCAACGATTTTCAACAAGGTGCGAATGGAGCGGGCAGTCTGGCCTTGGCGGCCGATGACGTAACCCATATCAGCGGGGTTCACATCCAAGGTAATGAGGACGCCGCGTTCATCAATGATGCGCGAAGTTTTAACATCACCAGGGTTGTTGACGATTGCCTTGACGACATCTTCAACGAACTTCTGATCTGATTCCATACATTCAGTTACTTACTTTTCTTTAAGAGCAGCCTGTCGACGATGTGGTAAATTCCACCAGCACTGCAATGAAATTAATATAGCACACTTCTGGTGTTTTGTCAAAATTAAACCACGAAAAAAGACGCCCTTCCGAGCGTCTTTCGAATGTATCTTTAGTTTGTTGGGGCCATTTCCGATTAAGCCGCAGGAGTTTCTGTCTTCGCTGCTTCGGCGGTTTTTTTCTTTTCCGCGATTTTCTTTTTTCTCTTTTCACTCAAGAAAACGGATTTGGTTTTTTTACCTTTGATGATACCGGCGCTGATGAGCAGGTTGGTAATGGTGTCGCTGGTCTGCGCCCCCTTACTAATCCAGTAGCTGATGCGGTCCGCTTTTGGTTTGAACGGCGCTTCTTTGGCGTGCGGATCGTAGGTACCAAGTTGTTCAAGATATTTGTCGTGCGTGTCGCGTCCTTTTTCGGAAACGATCAGGCGATAGGCGGCAAGTTTTTTCTTACCGACGCGTTGCAAACGGATCATTAACATAGTAAAAATTCAAACTACAGAATTCAAAATGCAAAAATTTTAAATAATTGTGGTGACGATTGAGAGCGATACTACTATAGTACAGAACCAGGCTTTTGTCAATATTATCTGCTAGTTGCCGCTATACTCCGGCACATCTTCAATTTTTACTGATAGAAGCTTGGAGACACCATCCCCCTGCATCACGACGCCATACA
>JAJYIJ010000065.1 GCA_021790135.1 bacterium
CTAAAACCAAGGTTTTTTTCCTGTGGCAAAAGCGTAACATGCGGAATATCGATGCCTGAAAGCGGTAACACCGTTTCTTCAATTGTGCGAACCGAACTGCCGAATTTCGGATGCGGATTATCCACAATCACCAACTCTAATTGCTCTTTGGGATAGGTCACTTTTTTAAGAGCGCTGACCATATCATCGAGATATGGTTCGCAGTGAAATGATAAATAAATCAGGGCAACTTTAGGCGGCATAATATTTAAAATTCTTTCGCCATTTCCACATATATTTCAGCCAGCTTTGCAGATGGATACGGGCTAATTTATTTTTGAATAAGGCTTTAAAAATTCCAGGCACTTTAGCGGAATCACGAGCGTGGCGGTGCTGAATCACTATATCATGCACATAATAGACTGGCCAGCCTTTTTCCCACATGCGATGGCACCAGTCGCAGTCTTCGAGGTACATAAAATAGCGATCATCAAACCAACCGACTTGTTCGGTCACCTCATGGCGTACGATCATCGCGGCTCCGAGAACCCAGTCAACTGGCCGGGTAGAATTGTGGTCAAAATCTTTCATCAAAAGACGATTGGTATATTTTTGTACCCACCGATATTTTTTGTCCCAATTAATTTGTTTCAGAGGCTTAATCAAGAGCGAAGGAAGGTCAAAACGGTAGCAAGCATATTGTAAACTGCCATCCATATTGACAAGTTTTGGACCAATACAACCAATTTTTGGATGCTCGTCCATAAAGTGCACCACACGTTCAATGGTCTTACTGCCAGAAGGAATGACGGTATCTCGATTGAGAGCGAAATAATACCGTGCTGGTGTCGCTTTAAAACCATTATTATTGCCGCGACCAAAACCGACATTGCCCCCTGAGTCGACGTACTTCACTTCCGGATAACGCTCAGCAATTTCTTTTTTGATGCCGTCTTTATTTTCGGAATTGTCAGCAACAGTAATCTGCACCTGATACGGGCAGTCGATAATATCGGCACGGATCGAGTCGATTGCCTGGAAAATATCATCTTTGCAGAGAAAATTGACGAATACGATATTGATGTCTTTCATACTCTCTATTGCCACCATTGACGCATTTCCCGCCAGGAGGCGGTACGCTTAGCCTTAATTTCATGCCGTTTTTTTTTAAGATATTTGCGATTTTTCCATAATTCTTGTAGGCCTTTTAATACCTTGCGGTCATACAAAAGAAAGTAAACCAGCTTTTTCAATTCATACCAAAAAATCCATGGAAAATCAAGTAGAAAATTTTGCCAATATTCATTTTTATACAGGGTTGCGAGATGATTCTTATAGCTATGATACTTGACCCATTCGGCTTGAACTTTTTTGTTTTTCAGGGCGGCACTGTCCCCCATTTCTCTTGGCCCGGCGCCAGAACGATCGTGGTGGGCAACGACATCGAGAAGCACAAATGAACGAAGATGCTCGGAACGGAAACGATATGCTAAATCAAGGTCTTCCTTGTAAGACTCATAACTTTGATCAAACATTGTGCCGTCAGAAAAAAAGGCTTTTTTAACGGCGCTCAAGCGAAACATCGGAAAGGCACCGGAAACACCAAATACTTCAAGGGTCGGCTGCCCGAATTTCATCTTGATGCTGTTCCAGTCGTACTGCGTGTATTGTTCAATGGCGCGGCGGCTCCGAAATATTTTAATTCCAAGGGCATCGACCGTAGTACTTAAACTTTTTTCAAAATTTTCGCTGGCTTCTTTAAAATTCCATTTCATAAGGCGAGGGCTGACAGCGGCTGCTTCAGGATGGCTGTCCAAAAATGTCACCATTTTTTCAAAACAATCCGGCTGCAAGTACATATCATGATTCAACAGCAACACGTATTCGGCGTCGCATTCCTTTAAAGCCTGATTATGACCTGGTGAAAAACCAACGTTATTTTTATTTTCGATGATCCGAGCCGGTGTTGGAAACTGTTCAAGCTCTTTTTTTATCATGGCAACGCTGTCATCTTGGGAAGCGTTATCAATAATCAACAAGGACCAATCTTTAAATGATTGGCGGCGCAGCGAAGCAAATAAATATGGAATGTACCGCGCACTATTCCAAGATAAAAGATGCACCGAAAGTTTCATACGCTGTGGACTTTATCGTTGACCCACGCCAAAGCTATACCAATCGGTCGAGCCGCTGCTAGTGGCAGCCACGTATACCAGGGTTCCCATTTTCGAAAATAGGTCAGCATGCTTTTGGTAAACTGTTTTTGTTTCCAAAGCGTCGTACGCTGTTTAAAACTTTGTCCAACATAATCGACACAGCTGATGACCGGCGTGTGCATCACTTCAAAGCCGAGTCGTTTGGCTTCACGACAGATGTCGACGTCTTCAAACCAAATATAGTAGCGCGGGTCAAACGCCCAGCCAAGTTTTTCATAGAGTTCACGACGCATGAGCAAAAATGAGCCGCGGACAGAATCGACCTCTTGTTCCTGGTCGGGATTAAAATCTTTAAATAAATAACGATCAAGAAGGCCGGGGAAAAGATGCGGGAGTTTGAGAATAAGTGCCAATTGATCAACCAGGCCGGGAAGGCGGCGCGGCTTGGCGTCGACGTTCACATTGCCTTTTTCATCAATTAGTTTACAACTTGCTAAACCGACAGCAGGACGCTGCCGCATCCATTCAAGCATCGTATCTAATGTCCCTGGCAGTACGCGCATATCGGGATTTAAAAAAAGGAGGTATTCTCCTCTAGCTTCCTCAGCACCGAGATTATTACCACCCGGAAAACCAAGATTTTTGGATGCTACGACCAGTTTCACCTCGGGAAATTCTTTTTTAATAAGCGCAGCTGTTTTGTCTGATGACGCATTATCCACGACTATCTCCTCGCAAGAAAATTTTTGACAACCAAGGCGGACGGAACGTATTTGTTCACCAATTAATTTTTCTGAATTCCAGGTCACCGTAATAACGGAAAGGTCCATATGTTCTGGCTAGTAAGGCTTTTAGTATAGCAATTTTAGCTTGTTTTGTAAACATTTTTACTACAGAAAAACCCCGACATGGCGGGGTCTTTTTCGAGCATTAACCAAAAGCTTAAACGGCCGTTCGATAAACCGCATGATGGCCAAACTGTTTCTTTGTCCCTGAAAAAGCGTAAGCAAAATCTTCTTTTAGATAATCTGCCAAGGCCACCTGCCAGGGGCGCATGCAATTAAGTCCTTCCCGGTCAAGACGTTCAGTAGCAAGACATTCCGAGCGCGGTCGCGTCACGGTAAAACTATGCGAGAAAAATCCGGCATCCACCGGCGTCACCTCAATGCGATCCTGATAGCCAAGAATTTTTATAATCTCTTTGGCAATATCATACCGAGTGGCGAAACCACTGTTTGTCAAATGATAAATACCCCGAGCATCTTCTCCCAAAAGCACCAGCAAATTTTCCGCCACATCTTGGGTATAGGAAATAGAACCGGATATATCGGCTAGAGCATGCAGTTTCTTTTTGCCGGCCACGATCTGTTCGACAATTTTTGCCACGAACTTTTTATCCTTGGTGGGGCCGCCACCGATAAGCCAGCCTAAACGAAGCGTAAGATAGTCACGCGCATAGTACTCAGCCATCATGGCACCGGCCTGTTTGGTCAATCCATAAACTGTCTTCGGGCACGGCTCATCACCTTCGCGGTACGCTTTCTTTTCGCCATCAAATATCCCTGATGTACTAATATACACTAGCTTCGCGCCATAACGCGTGGAGAGCTGAGCGGCATATTTTACCGAAAGTGTGTTGACAGTATACGCCTTGGGAAGGTCTCGTTCACACTCCTCAAGATTCGTCAGGGCAGCTAAGTGAACGATATAATCCGGATGAAAATTCGCAACAACCTTTTCGAAGGATCCTTCATCAGTTACATCAAGCGCGGTCAACCACGGTTCATGTGAACGGCGACTCGTTGCCAAAATTTCGTACTTTTTTCGGCACTTCTCGTAGATTGCTTGTCCAAGCATACCGCCGGCACCGGTAATAAGCATTTTTTTTCTTTTGTATCCCTGATTCTTTTTGCGATTTTTCTGCGCTACCTTAGACAACATCGGTTTGTGGGCAGCTTTTTTGACTAATTTAAAATACTCATAAGCAACGGCATCCCAACTATACATAAGCATGGCACGCTCGGCGCTTTTTTGGCCAAGGCTCAAGGCACGTTCCGGTGCCTCAGAAAGAAGACGGAATTGATTGGCTAAATCCGCAACCGAAAGTCGGTAAAAAATGCTGGTTTCCCCAAGCGGCTCGCGGTTTTCCGGTTTATCGTTGGCAACCACACAAATACCGCGACCCATGGCTTCGATAACCGCTGGCGAAATACCACCCACTTCAGCAGCGCGAACATAGGCCAATGAATGCTTCACTAATTGTTTATACGCTTCTCCGAAGACAAAACCCAAAAAGTGTACTCGCTCATTAGCGGCGTTCTTAATTTTTTTGACGAATTCAGGATTATAACGATTATCACCAACCATTACCAAGGGCAATTTACTTCCGGAAGCGACATAGGCCTCTACCACGAGCAGCGGATTGTTTTCCGGTTCGAAACGAGCCACGTAGATAAAGTATTTTTTATTTTCAAGTTTGTATCGTACTAAAATATCATTATTCGTTTCTCCGTCGGATTCAATATCAGTACCATAGGGAATATGGGTGCTATTTGTTCTACGAGTTTGCTCATAAAATTCGCGCACGCTGGCAGCATCAGTCACCACTTCCGTAGCGACATATTTGGCAATATAGGAACAACTTTTAAGGTACCAGCGGGCAAAAGCATTCCATTTTTTTCGTTCCCAGTCCAAACCATCAACACAGAATATAACTTTTTTACCAAAGAGTTTCGCTAGCGCAGCGAAGGGTGCGTTGCCGACGTTGACGATAACAAAAATATCTGCCGTATTTCTAATGATGGCGTGTAAAACACTGAGCACGGTGTGTACTGGCGTATCTAAAATTTTATGACGAATCGTCGACAAATATACCAACCGAGCGCCTTTGAATTGTCTGGGATGATTTTTAAAATATTGTTTGCGACAATAGACGGTGACGGCCGCGCCGAAAGCAACAAAACTCTTCGCCAATTCTTCAACAAGCGTTTCAAATCCACCATAACTATTGGGAATTCCACGAGAGCCAATAAAGGCAACGCGGACGTTATTAGTTTTGTTTTTAGATTGTTCCATACGTATTTTCCAAAACAGATTACCATACTCTCTTTTCCTCACTTTGTCAAGTGTTTATGCAGATTTTTGGCTTATTTAAAACAAAAAACACTACCAATGGTAGTGTGCTTTTGCTCCCTTTTGTCCTATTTTCCGTATAGATACTCCGCCAAGGCCTCTTGCCAAGGCCGCTCAGGTGGTAGTTTCGTATTGATGAGTCGGGAGAAAGGTGGTCGGCGGGCTGGACGAGGAAAATCGCTGCTCCGTACGGGTATAGTCCTTACTGAAATCTTTTTCAGACGAAAGGCTTCGTTAGCCAGCTCATACCAACTAGCCGCCCCTTCATTTGCCCCGTGATAGATGCCATAGGGCATTTTTTCCATGAGCAATTTCTTGACGAGTCGAGCGGCGTCGACACTGTAGGTTGGAGAACTTATTTCTTCATTGACAATTTTTAATTCTTTTTTTCCCTGTTTCAAAACTAAATCCAACATGATATCAACAAAACTTTTTTTGGCATTTTCGCTTTGGCCGGGCGGGCCGAACAGACGCGATAGACGAACGAGATAATATTGGTCCGTATTTTCCCTGAGCGCCTTCTCTCCCGCCGCCTTGGTTCGGCCATACTGATTGATCGGATTAACCAAAGCCGACTCCGTATAGCCTTCTTTTAGAGTGCCATCAAAAACATATTCGCTCGAAAAATGCACTAGCGGAATTCCCAGTCCCTTAGTAATTTTTGCCATTGAACCAACTGCCTCGGCATTGATCTTCTGCGCCAATGCCAGCGTCTCGACATTTTTTTCGGCCTCATCGACACTG
>JAJYIJ010000003.1:0-8317 GCA_021790135.1 bacterium
TTTCATGCGATCGACAATAATGTCAAGGTGCAGCTCTCCCATGCCCGAAATAATCGTCTGCAAAGTTTCTTCATCAGTATGCACACGGAAGGTGGGATCCTCCTCAGCCAATTTTTGCATGGCCAAACCGATCTTTTCCTGGTCGGCTTTTGTTTTTGGCTCGATTGCCATCGAAATGACTGGTTCGGCAAAGGTCGGGCGTTCCAGTACGATTGGATGATTCTCGTCGCAAAGCGTGTCGCCAGTTGAAACATCCTTAAGACCAATAGCGGCAGCAATTTCACCGGCGTAGACTTCAGTGACATCCTCGCGGTTGTTTGCGTGCATCCGCACAATGCGCCCCAGACGTTCCTTGCTGCCTTTACTGGAATTAAAAATGTAAGAGCCGGCGTTTACCATGCCGGAATAAACACGGAAGAAAATTAATTTACCAACAAAGGGATCAGTCGCAATTTTAAAAGCCAGAGCTGAAAATGGTTCGTTGTCGGAGGGATGGCGAATCTCTTCGGCCTCGGTGTCTGGATTATGCCCGATGATCGACGGCACATCAGTCGGTGCCGGCAGGTAGTCAGCAACGGCATCCAACATTGGCTGAACGCCAATATTAGCAAGCGCCGAACCGCACAGAACAGGATACATTTTCCCTTTGATGACCATCCGGCGGATTCCCTCTTTAATTTCAGCGTTTGACAAAGCTTCTCCGTTTAAATATTTCGTCATAGTTTCATCGGTGGCTTCGGCGACTTTTTCGACCAACTTGGCCCGGTATTCTTTTACCTTTTCCTGCATGTCTACCGGTATCGGAATTTCCTCGATTTTTTCTCCCTTGGAGCCTCCGAATTTGTAGGCCTTTTCCTCAATAAGATCAATCAGGCCGCTGAAAGAACCTTCCTGCCCAATCGGAAGCTGGACGGCAACGGCATCAGGAGATAAGCGCTCCAGAATGGAATTCAAGCTCATGTAGAAATCAGCACCGAGTTTATCCATTTTATTGACGAAGGCAATACGCGGTACGTTATATTTGTCGGCTTGATGCCAAACGGTTTCTGACTGTGGCTCCACACCCTGTGAGCCGTCAAACACGGCTACCGCGCCATCGAGGACGCGTAGGCTGCGTTCCACTTCAACGGTGAAATCAACGTGGCCCGGAGTGTCAATAATGTTGATGCGGTGTCCTTTCCAGAAGCAGGTCGTGGCAGCGGAGGTGATGGTAATGCCGCGTTCACGCTCCTGTTCCATCCAGTCCATAGTTGCTTCACCTTCATGCACTTCACCAATTTTGTGTTTCTTGCCGGTATAAAATAGTACCCGCTCGGTCGTGGTGGTTTTGCCGGCATCAATGTGCGCCATGATACCGATATTGCGGGTTTTTTCCAATGAATATTCACGAGGCATAAATGTAATTAGCAATTAACAATTAGCAATTAACAAATTTTCTAACAATTAATTCGCTTTCGCTTGTTAATTGTTAGTTGTTCATTGTTAATTTATTTCGCGAATCGCGCAAAATGCGCGAAGGCTTTGTTAGCTTCAGCCATGCGATGCACATCATCACGCTTTTTCATGGCGTCACCAAGGCCTTGACTGGCTTCAAACAAAACCGTCGCCAATTTTTGGGCCATTGGCTGACCTTTTTTGGCACGGGCAGCGCCGATCAACCAACGAAAAGCTAACGCATTCTGACGTTCACCGCGTACCGGCATCGGCACTTGATAGTTAGCGCCACCGACACGACGGGAGCGAACTTCCACTTGCGGCACCAAATTACGCATTGCTTCTTCGAATACTTTAATTGGGTCTTTTTTTGAAACTTCGGCCACCTGATCAAGGGCCTTATACACAATTGACTGGGCCACGGTCTTTTTTCCGCGCTTCATCACATTATTGATCAGCTTGGCCAAGAGGACATTGCCATATTTCGGATCGGGCTTAATCTCCCGAATTTTGACTCTTTTTCCACGCATAAAATTCAAATAGATGTCATTCTGAACGAAGTGAAGAATCTTCCGATTATATTTTGAAGATCCTTCGGCTATGCCTCAGGATGACTATTTAATTTAATTTATTTCTTCGCTTCTTTCGGACGCTTGTTACCATAGAGACTGCGACCGCGACGACGCGCGCCGACTCCCTGCGCATCATAGATACCGCGGACGATGTGATAGCGGACACCAGGCAAATCTTTCACACGGCCGCCGCGAAGGAGCACGATTGAGTGTTCCTGGAGCGTGTGGCCTTCACCGGGAATATAGGCGATCACTTCCATACCATTGGAAAGGCGAACTTTCGCAACTTTACGAAGCGCCGAGTTCGGTTTTTTTGGTGTGGTAGTGTACACCTTGGTGCAGACACCACGTTTAAAACTGGTTCCTTTTTTGAAATAGGTCGTGCGACGATGCAAATTGTCGACGGTGAATTGCAAAGCCGGGGTCTTGGTTTTTTTGACCTTTGGTTTCCGGGCCTTGCGGACGAGTTGATTGAGTGTAGGCATAATAAATAAAAAGACTGAACTTTATTTGCTCAGCCACGAGTTTTTTAAGTTCACGTTCTGAACAATAGAATACAAGAAACTAAAAAAAATGTCAAGGCGAAATAAAAACGACCCACACCGGTGAGTCATTTTTAATCCTCCCGAATATCGCTTCGGGAGAGCGGCTGGCCAAACCTAATTGGCCAACACCTCCTTATTCGGGGTAGTTTTACTACCCCATGAAAGCAAGCACCCCAACGATCAGGGTGATGGCCACGGCGGCCAACAGGACGATTCCGAGGGGATCGTCCTGACGCATGAGCCAATGCCAGGCTCCACTCATCTTCCCTCCAAGAGGTCGGCTAATCGGACCTCCGGTTAGCTTCTCAATATAGAGGCTAGCCGGAAATTCGAATATAAAATTTTACCACAAAAATACCTTTATGTCAAAGGTACTTTGGTGCATATTTAATAAATTTTATAAATCGGCGATATCCTGCAAAAAGCTTCCCGGTTTTATTTTTTTTGGCCTGGTATCGGAATCATCTTCAGCAATATATTCCACCCCAGCCGATGGATCATTTAATACAGTCGTATCAGTGGTAAGAAGCGAATGGTCATCCAACAAATCAACGGCAATTTCATTTAAAAACATGCTCGGGCCAGCCAAAAAATCTCCGTAGGCGCCGCCGGCCATCGGATACGTCAGATACAATTGTTTTTTGGCGCGGGTGATCGCCACATAAAATAATCGCCGTTCTTCTTCAAGGCCATTACTCTCCTTGAGTGATCGCTCGCTCGGAAAGGAACCATTGGAAAGGTTGATAATAAACACCCCTTCCCATTCCAAACCTTTAGCTTGGTGGATGGTCGACAGCACAATCTTGGCAGAAGAAGATTGTTGCTGGGATCGCTGACCATCGGCTGGCTCATCATCAGCAATAGCGCGGAATGATTCTTGGAGCGTGGCATCGGCCAAAAATTCTTCGAGTGAATCATACTTTTCTGCGAACAAGGCCAGCTGTTTGATGTCCTGCAGACGCTCACGGCTATCAATGTATTCGCCCTCGAGATATTCACGATAGCCTGAGCCGATGATGGCATCGATCAGGGCCGTCGGCGCGCGGCTCGGCACATTCAAAATTGTGTCCCAAATGGCGACAAAATGGTTCCAACCGATTTGGGCTTTCGCGCCGAGCGCTTCGCCGGCATTCCGCACTTGTTCAACATTTTCGAGCTCGCGCACGATGTCAATCAATCTTTGTGCCGCCACTGGGCCAATACCCTCTTCATGCATTAAAACGCGCAGCCAGGCCGCCGTATCGGCGAGATTGCTTAAAATGCGCAGGTAGGCCAACACATCCTTGACGTGCGCTCGCTCAAAAAAACGCACACCGCCGCGATAATCATAGTCAATACCGCGGCGCACTAATTCAACTTCAAGCATCTGCGAGTGATGACTGGCTCGAAAAAGCACGGCGATCTCTGGCGCCGGTGTGCCCGCCTCAAGCATTTTTTCAATTTTATCGGCAACAAAATTTCCCTCCGACTCTTGGTCGAGCTGCGGCCAGAGTTCCGGCCGTGCCCCACCACCGCCCACGGCGCGCAACTGTTTCTTGAATTGCTCACGGTTACCGGCAATAACATTGTTGGCCAATTCCAAAATTTTTTCCGTGGAACGATAATTAATTTCCAATTTAAAAATTTTCGTTTCTGGATATTCTTTTGGAAACTGCAGAATATTCTGGATGTCCGCCGCGCGAAAAGAGTAGATACTCTGAGCGTCATCCCCGACGACGAGCACATTACGGTGGATAGAAGCCAATTTTTTTATGATTGATGCCTGAATTTTATTAGTATCTTGATATTCATCCACCAAAATATAATGAAATTGATCGGAATATTTTTCTCGCACTTTGTCGTTGCCAAGTAGGAGAAGCAAATTCACCAGGAGATCATCAAAATCCATGGCGTTCGCTTCCTTTTTTCTTTTTTCATATTCAACAGCAATCCGCTCGATCTCGCTCGCGAATTGGATCCACTGGTATGATCTTTCTTCCAACACCTGACGTAGCGGGGTCTCAGCGTTCCGGGTATAACTGATAATATTTTGTATGACCGCGGCGGAGGGGAAACGCTTGCCGCCGGTCTCCGGGCGTACTTCTTTGATGCATAATTTGAGAAGCGACTGGCTATCATCCTGGTCCAAAACAGTAAAGTTGTTGCGATAGCCAAGCAGCGGCGCATACACGCGCAAAATACGGTAACCGATGTGGTGAAAGGTGCCTGACCAAGGCAAAGCGCTAGCCAGGGCAGTCAACTCCCCAACGCGCCGCTTCATCTCCGCGGCGGCTTTATTGGTAAACGTGACCAGTAAAATATTTTCCGGTTTGACCCCTTGCTCTAAAAGATAAGCAACACGATACGTAATCGTGCGCGTTTTGCCGCTGCCGGCTCCGGCCAAAACTAAACACGGCCCGTCGCCGTGAAGGACAACATTTAATTGTTCGCTATTTAATTCTTGAGTGAAGTTAATCATAACCCGGCTCACTTTCACTCCGAAAAGTAACGACGCACTTTCTCTAAATCTTGTTGAAGATTGTGCTTGCTAATAACAAATTCCATCACCACGCGCGATTTCTTTTGTGAACCTAAGCTAAAATTTAAACGATAACTTCCTGGTTGTCCATCAATACTTGTTAAAGTATAATGGAAGCCCCCTTTTTCTAAAATATCTTTCATTTCTGTCAAAAATTTTAAAACGGTATTTTTGACTCCGTCTGGCATCACCGCCTTCGATTCTCGCGCCGGCGAACTAGTTTGATCATGATGCGCTGCCGCCCACCGAGCGATACTGGCATCAGGGTCAAATCCTCCTGTTCTTGTTGGTGTACCAGTATCCTGTCTGTCTAATTTTGGAATGTTATGTGAACCCTGTCTTTTTAAGGCGTCAACTGCCTCAAGTAAACTTCTTTTGGTGCCGACTCCCTTTTCATCGGTCAGGGAGACAAACGCTTCCTCTGGTGTTTTTTTACCATCCATAATAAATTTTACTAATTTGTTAATTTAACCTCTATTTTGATCGTATTTTTTTATCTGTTGCCATAACTCGGCTGACGTACCGACAAAATGTTTTTCTATCGTAATAGCAGACTCCGGAGACCGAACAAAAATTTCTACTGCGAACTTTTTAGCGTTGCGCTTCTCATACTTGGTCTCTTCCCTTTCCGTCAGACGAAAACGATCTTCCAAATGCAAATCAAACAGCAGTTTTAAAACTTTTTCTAGATCTTCTGCCTTTTCCCGGAGCGTTTTGAAGCTGCCTTCAAGCGTGAGACACTCCTGCCCGCGGTGAGCGGTATCTGGTATGACTAGCTTCAGTCTAAGCTGCACGTCTTCTCTTGATTCTATAAAAAAATAGCGACCACCAAAACCTACTCGCTCAAGAATTTCGCCGATCTTTTTTTCTTCACGAGCTTCGACTTCGCTTTGGGCGGCTACCCTTTCACCAATACGGTGAAGCACACGGCGCGAATCGCCTCTTTTTAGCTCGGAAATAGCGGCCTTTATGCCCCCTTGGCGCGACCGCATTTTCTCTATAGCTTTCGGATCTATTTCAGGATTTTCCGCTGGTTCGTCGGGAGTTATCTTCGTCGCTAACTTCTCATTGTCTGGCGAATCTATTCCCATATTATTATTTGAATTTTTTACTTCGTAATTTTACTCGATATTGAATCGCACGTCAAAATTCGGCCAAAAAGCAGGATGGCTTGACAATTTTGTTTTTTTTATGTTATTTTATCGTGTTCTTTTTTTGCTCTTTGAGTAAGTCAACCGTCCCTATCCAGGGACATTTCCGGGCAGCGCGGAGCGCTAGCCCAGGGAGAATGGAGATGAAAGATCTCGAGGGGAAAAAAATGTGGTTGATTTTCTTGGGGGTTTTCATTCTGGACGTACTAGTAATATGGTACGTCCAGCGCAGCCCGGCGCTGCACATCACGTGCCTGCAAAGTGCGGGCACGATGGAGTGTAGAGTAACTGCCCCCGACGGCAACTATAGTTGCCGCCCCGATAAAGGCGGCAAGGAGAAGGCAAGCTCGCCGTGATCGGCAAGACCGTCTCCCGTCGGCGCACGGGACGGTCAACAGACAGCTCCATCGTCTGCACCGTTTATTCAAAAAATATTTTGAGTAAACGATGACGATGGAGCTTAAAAATCTATAAAAACAATCCCGGCTTTTGGTCGGGGTTGTTTTTATTTTAAATATTATTGTGATAAGCTTGTCTAAATCTTACCTCAATGCTAAACTAGCCCCCGCTATGCCATTTTTTGAATTACTCCACCAAGACAAAAATTCGCACGCCCGGGCGGGGGTTATGCATACCGATCACGGCGATATCCAAACGCCAATTTTTATGCCGGTCGGAACGCAGGCCACCGTGAAAACGCTGGACTCGGATGATTTGAAAAATATCCAGGCGCAAATTATTTTAGGCAATAATTATCACCTACATTTGCGGCCGGGAGAAGATATAATTGCCGAAGCCGGCGGGCTCCACAAATTTATGCACTGGGACAAACCGATCTTGACGGACAGCGGCGGCTTTCAGGTGTTTTCACTGGGACTGTCCCAACACGGTACCGGGGCTCAGGATGACAATTTGAAAAACAAACAAGCTCGCCTGGTCTCCATCGACGAAGATGGCGTTACTTTTACCAGCCACATCGACGGCTCCACCCATCGCTTCACGCCGGAATCGGCGATTGACGCTGAACATAAAATCGGTGCGGACATCATTATGGCCTTTGACGAATGCACGCCGGACGCTGCGCCGCGAAAGTACGTGCAGGAAGCAATGGAGCGAACGCACCGCTGGGCGAAACGGAGTCTCACTGCGCACATGAATAACACGCGTTATCATGGATATCAACAATATCTCTTTGGCATCATCCAAGGGGCAAACGACGACGATCTGCGTCGCACGTCAGCCGAATTTATTTCCTCACTGCCCTTTGACGGCATCGCCATTGGCGGCGAAAGCATCGGCTATAACACGAAAGCGACCGCGGAAATTTTAGATTGGGTCTACCCAATTATTCCAGAAACCAAACCACACTATGCCATGGGCGTTGGCCTTGACCCGGCTGACTTGCTGGTGGCGGTGGAACACGGCGTTGACATGTTCGATTGCGTGGCGCCCACTCGCCTGGCTCGCCACGGCATGTTGTTTACTAGTCCAAAAATAAAAAATAAAAAACAAAAGTCGGGAAAAAATCGCCTCAATATCAAAAATGCCCGGTACGTTACGGATTTTTCGCCGATTGACTCGTGGTGCGATTGCTCCACCTGTCAAAATTATTCCCGGGGCTATCTGCACCACCTTTTTGCCGCGGATGAAATCACGGCCCTCCGCCTGGCCTCGATCCATAATCTGCGTTTTATGTTGAAATTGATGGAAGAAGCTCGAGCAGCGATTCTGACTGACCGGTTTCTTGAATTTAAAAATGAATGGTTATAGTATAATCAAAGAATTACTTATTAATTTGTACCTATGCCTACAAATAAAATTGACCCGACGGAAAATCCTCGCGCGTGGTTGAAACATGAATTAACTGAATATATCGATGATGAATATCTAAAAGGGAAAAGCCTAGATGACCTACAGCAGATTACTAATCATAAAAAGGAAGCAGATGATCCCTATCACGGCTGGCTACAAGATATCTTGGAACAACTTGAAGGAGTGCTTCTCCCTTTATACGCCTATGAGACAAATAATGCGCCCCTCCACAAATCCTTTCAAGATCCGGCGCAGAATCTATTACTCATTGATGAAGTATTTAGC
>JAJYIJ010000003.1:8327-23386 GCA_021790135.1 bacterium
GAAGCTCGAGAAGGCGTAGTGCACCGTCTTTGATTCATTCATTTAATCGACATCGCCGCCTATGGCTATAGGCAAAGCTCAGTCGTCAACGAATGAACGAATCGCCGACGGATTGGCCGGCATCCGCAAGCAAGTGGAGGCGCTTTCCGTCGCTCATCCGGTGTACGCAGTGGTCAATTTCGGTGACAAGGATTTTTCCGTGGCTGTCTCGCACACCAAAGATGTCATGTTTCGCGTTGATGCTCGTAAAGATGAGCTGGTGAAAAAAATTGTTGATTGGTTTTCCAAGGGCAAACCGGTTACCTGACAAAGGTCGGCGACACGGAAAAAGTGGCGGAACTTCTGTTTAAACTTTTCACCGATGAAAAACAATACAAAATGCTCAGTCAGAACGCTGCCAACCACGCTCGCCACGATTTATTTACCGCCGATAATGCAGTTGCCTGGCTGGAACTGGCGAATGAATTGGTGAAATAATTCTATGCTCCATTTGGATATTGTTGCCCTCGGCAAACTGAAGGAGGCCTATTGGCGAGAAGCCGAAGCGGAGTATTTGAAACGCCTGTCACCGTTTGCCAAAGTGACGATTCACGAATTAAAAGAGGAACCATTCGGCGAAAAAGATAGCCTGGAACTGATTAAGAAAAAAGAAGCAGAAAAAATTTTGCTTGAACTCGCCAAAATAAAAAATTCGTTTATCATTATTTTGGATGAACGCGGAAAAGAGTTTTCTTCGGTCGAACTGACCGAGCAAATTAACAAAAGGGCAATGGAACAACTGAATAATCTGACTTTTATTATCGGCGGGCCGCTTGGTTTACACCAAACAATTTTAGCAAAGGCGGATCTTAAACTTTCTCTCTCGCGTCTGACGTTTACTCACCAAATGGCACGGGTATTTTTGCTCGAACAAATGTATCGAGCGATGATGATTACTGCCGGACGCACATATCATCATTAAACCTATTTTACTTTATCTGCCATATCAGAGATGAAACAATTGGCAATCGTTCCAGCCTCCGAAAGTGAATTAGCAAAACTTACTTGCCAGGTTTTTCCCTTGCTGTCCATCAGCGTTACTTTAAGAATATCTCCGCCTAAAAACGAAGACGCTTCCAATTTAATCTGAGCCATAAAATCCCCGTCAAGCCCGTTCTTCTGCGCGGCTGTGGCCAGCATCTCTTTAAAGGCAATATTATCTTCCAACAGTTTTCCTATATTTCGTAATAATTTCCCTTGATTACTATCGCCTCCATCCTGAATACTAGTTTCTAATCTTTTCAAATTCGTTTTTGTGGCGCGAGGAAACGATTCTGAAAAAATTTTGCCATCGACCTCAAACAGCTTGTCCGTCGCATCATCAGATGTCTCGCCAACTTTCTTGAGCATGAGCACCTGGTCTTTCCCCACAACGACGGCATTTGCGATTGTGATATCGCCACCAAAAGCAGTTTCGGAAGTGTAGAATTGGAATGCCTCGGCTTTTTTTATTCCTTTTTTCCCAAGCAATACTTTAAGTTGCATATCATATTCCTGTAAAATTTTCTTACTCAATGCGTCCGCAGAAGCCAGAGATCCAAGAAAACGTTCCATCGAGGCGTTGTCGCCACCGAGCGGTGGATGAGCCGTCTCTGCCCCTCTGGCTGATTTTGGCAGAAATGAAAGAACTGCCGAGAGAGCGGCCAGAGCCAAAGTTTTCCCGACTCTTCCCCTGATTTTTTTATCTTTACCGATCTTGTTTGCCACTTGTCCTAAGATTACTGTTTCTTCTCCTTGAGCTACAAGTTTTGGATCAATTTCTTCAATCACTTCGCTAGCTGCCTGAGCGAGTTCTTCGTGGGTTGGCGGCTCTTCAAGTGATTCATAATCATTTCCACTTTCTTCCTCTTCAGATATTCTGGGAGAGTCTGTTACCGTCTCTTGCGGCGGCTGTTTTTCTAATGATCGTGCCATATTGATTAATTTCATTTTTTATTAAAATTATTATGCTATATCATAGTCTAACGCACAGAAAGTTGTCAAAAATGCCAATTCTGCTACACTAGAATCACTTCAGCAATTAACCTTAAACTATGGAAACGATCGTCTCGGGCATTCAGCCAACCGGTAATTTGCACATCGGCAACTATCTCGGCGCGGTAAAAAATTTTATTGCTTTGCAAAATTCGGGCAAGTACGAAATGTATATTTTTATTGCCGATTTGCATTCGCTCACGGAAAATCTCGCTCCGGACAAACTACGTACGCAAATTACGACTGCGGCGGCGGAATTTTTGGCTGCCGGCATTGATCCGGACAAAGTCATTTTTTTCCGGCAATCGGATGTGCAAGAGCACGCGGAGCTGGCGTGGATTTTTAATTGCGTGATGCCGATCGCCGAGCTTTATCGAATGACGCAATTTAAGGACAAGTCAGAGAGGCAGGAGAGCAATGTGAACGCCGGTCTGCTCACCTATCCGGTGCTCCAAGCCGCGGACATTTTAATGTACCAAGGGGCGCTGGTGCCAGTCGGGCAGGATCAAATTCAGCACGTGGAATTAACGCGCGTCGTGGCACGCAAATTTAACCAGCGCTATGGCGATTTTTTCCCCGAGACCAAACACCTTTTGACGACCGTGCCGAAAGTGATGAGTCTTTTGGAGCCAGCAAAAAAAATGAGCAAAAGTTTGGGTAAAGATCATGTCATTGACATGGCCGACGAACCGGCGATGATTGAAAAGAAGCTCAAAAAAGCCGTAACCGCCACCGAAGGCGGAGGTCTGGCACCCGGCGCGCAGAATTTGCTTTCCCTACTGAAAGAGTTTGGCAGCCAAGAAGAATATCAAAAATTTTCTGCAGCGGAAAAAGATGGCAGCATTCGTTACGGCGATTTGAAGGGAACGCTGGCCAAAACGATTGCTGACCATTTTGCGAATTTTCGTGCCAAACGAAATGAACTTTTGCAGCAGCCGGAAAAAATAGAAAAAATTCTGGCCAGCGGCGCAGAAAAAGCCCGAGCAGTCGCCGAAAAAACAATGAGTGAAGTCAGAAAATTAGTGGGATTGAATTAATTTTAAACGACAATTATATGGGCACAGAAAAACCAACAAGAGGGCCGTTGCCTGAAACGCCGGAGCTACAAGAACCTTTCCGGCAAGCCTATGAAAAGTGGCAAAAAGCAAGTAAGAAAGCGGAAAAGCCAGTTCCACCTCACGAAGATACAAATACAACTGCTGCGGATGATGACCGTGATGAAAGACTACACGACGCCGGTGCTTATCACCGAGAAAAATAAACCTCTATCTTGACAAAAAGCAAAAAAATGTCTATACTCCTTCTACTTTAATATATGTGGGACTCGGGTCTTCCGGCACCTGCCGCTCGAGGTTTGCACCACGTAACTCAAAATGTATGGGGAAAAGAATGAACAAAGTCGTTGCCTTGGTTGACAAAAACAAGGTCTACAACTGGGACGAGGCCGTTAAACTGGCCAAAGAAACCAGCGGCGTCAAATTCGATGCCAGTGTCGAAGTCCACGCCAATCTTGGCATTGATCCGAAAAAAGGCGAACAACAAATCCGTGCCACGGTGACCTTGCCACACGGCACCGGCAAAAGCAAAAAGGTGGCGGCCTTTGTTGCTCCGGAGAAAGAAAAGGAAGCCAAAGAAGCAGGAGCTGACTTCGTGTACGGCGAAGAAGAAATCAAGAAAATCAAAGACACCGGCAAAATTGATTTTGAAGTGGCCGTCACCACCCCCGACATGATGCCAAAGTTGGCAGCGGTCGCTAAGGTGCTCGGTCCAAAAGGTTTGATGCCGAACCCAAAAACCGAAACCGTCGGCCCGAATATCAAAAAGCTGATCGAGGAATTGAAAAAAGGCAAGATGACCTTTAAAAACGACGACACTGGCAACGTGCATGTGTCGGTCGGAAAAGTCAGTTTTACCGAAGCACAATTGAAAGAAAATCTGGCCGCTTTTCTGGAGGCTTTGAAAAAAATCAAACCTTCGACAAGTAAAGGTGCCTACATCAAAAATTTAGTTCTGACAACCTCGATGGGGCCGGCCATCAGAATCTCGGAAAACGCCTAAAACAACTGAATTTCTTTAAAACGCTCCGTTCTCACGGGGCGTTTTCATTTGCTTTTTTACTGCCACGCTTGCCTCGCTTTGATAGTTTGACACTGCATTTTTTTTTACCTATACTACCAGCACTTTCTACTTCTTCTCTACACTATGCCCCTTGAACAACACGTCCGTCCCACCTGGGACGAATATTTCATGAAAATAGCTGAAACCGTGGCGGAGCGGGCCACGTGCGATCGGGGCCGTTCGGGCTCAGTAATCGCGCGAGACAAACAAATTTTGGTAACGGGCTATGTCGGAGCGCCAAAGGGACTGTCGCATTGCGACGACGTTGGTCACCAGATGAAATCCACCACCCACGAGGATGGTCACGTCACGCAGCATTGTGTGCGCACCACCCATGCTGAACAAAACGCAATCGTACAGGCAGCCAAACTTGGCATTGCCATCGACGGCGGTACACTCTACTGCAAAATGACGCCGTGCGCCGTCTGTGCCAAGATGATCATCAACGCCGGCATCATTCGCGTGGTTTGTGAAAAACGCTACCATGCCGGCAGCGAAAGCGAAGAAATGTTCCGCCACGTCGGCTTGGCACTTGATTATTTTGATGACGAGGTAGAAACCTATGACAAACAATAAAATTATTTTCGGTCTGGCCGGCCTCTTGGCCAGCGGCAAGGGAACCGCCGCCCACTACTTGGAGGAACGTTACGCTGCCGGCACCTACCGCTATTCAACGATTTTACGCGATCTGGCTGATCGTTTGTACCTCGAACAAAGTCGCGACAATCTCATCCGCATGTCGGAAACCATCCGCCATACTTTTGGAGAAGACGCCCTGGCCCGAGCAATCGCAAAGGACGCAGAAAAAGACGCACGCCCCCTGATCGTCGTCGAAGGAATTCGGCGGCTCCCCGACATGGTGCATCTGCAAAAACTGCCAAATTTTGTTTTGGTCGAAATTTTTGCCGAACCGAAAATCCGTTATGAACGATTGGTAAAACGCGGCGAAAATACTGATGATGTCAGCAAAACCTATGAACAATTTTTAGCCGACCATGAACGATCGACGGAACGCTCGATTCCGGAAGTCGTGGCTATGGCTACTGAACACATTGATAATAACGGCTCATTCAAGGATCTCTATCGGAACTTAGACGCTTTGCTCAAAAAATATCAACCGGCATGAAGATATGAAAGTCGAAATTAAACGCATTGACAAAACGTTGCCCCTGCCTGAGTACCATACGGCGGGAGCGGTAGCTTTTGACATTCTGGCACGCGAAACGATCGTCATTCCGCCGCGTGGCATTGGCCGGATTCCGAGCAATTTAATTATCAAGGTGCCACCAGGCTACCTCCTCATGGTAAAAGATCGCTCCAGCACCATTAAGAAAAAAGGGCTGATTGCGACCATCGGCCTTATTGATCAAGATTATTGTGGCGAGGACGATGAGATCTTGCTACAATATTTTAACCCAGGCGACGCGTCGGTCACGATTGAACGCGGCGAACGCATTTCGCAAGGCAGTTTCGTTGCCATTGCGGTGGCGGAGTGGGCAGAAACAGAAAAAATGGAAGAAAACAGCCGTGGGGGCTTTGGCAGCACCGGCTAACTCCATAATCAAGCCAGGCTACTTAAAATTTTTCTATGCGGGCATATCTTGATATCGTCAAAAAAATTCTTGAGAAAGGACAAAAAAAAACCGACCGCACTGGCACCGGGACGCTTTCGATTCCGGGTATGCTTTTTGAACACGAAATGGCCGACGGTTTCCCACTGTTAACTACCAAAAAAATCCCCTATCGTCTGGTTGCCTCGGAATTGGAATTTTTTATTAAGGGCATTACTGACAAACAATGGCTTATCGAACGCAATAACCATATTTGGGATGAATGGTGCACGCCGCTCAAGGTGCCTTACGCCCATGACGAAGAAACAAAAAAGAAAATGCTAGCAGAACGTGATCTGGGGCCGCTCTATGGCTGGCAGTGGCGCCACTTTGGCGCACACTATACGACGTACGATGCCGATTATAGCGGTCAGGGAGTCGACCAACTAAAACTACTGGTGGAGAAATTAAAAAAAACGCCCGACAGCCGACAAATGCTAGTTCTGGCCTGGAATCCGATGGATATTGATAAGGTCGTGCCGCCGTTTTGTCATTATGGTTTTCAAGTGACCGTGGTGAACAACAAACTCAACCTACTCTGGAGCCAGCGCTCCATCGACGTAGCGCTCGGCCTTCCTTTTAATATTGCCAGCTACGCCACTCTTCTTCATTTGCTCGCGCTCGAAACCGGTTACCAAGAAGGCAAGCTGGTCGGTTTTTTGGCGGACACCCACATTTATCTTAATCATATCGAAGGCCTACGTGAACAATTGACTCGTGATCCGAACACATTCCCCTTGTCGCATATTGCGACGCCTCATTTTACGAGTATCTTTGATTGGAAATACGAAGACACGCAGATTGTCGGCTACGAGAGCTACCCACGACTTAGTTTTCCGATTGCGGTTTAATATTCTATGTCCCTTTCCCTTATTGCAGCAGTGGCCGACAATAATTGCATCGGCCTAAATAATAAACTTCCTTGGCACTTGCCAGAGGATATGGAACATTTTAAAAAAATTACCACTGGGAAAATTGTCCTGATGGGAAGGAAAACTTGGGAATCATTGCCGGAAAAATTTCGTCCGCTTCCGAAGCGCTTGAATATCGTCGTCACCCGTCAAAAAAATTTTGTTGTTCCGGCCGGCGTTGAAATTTTCGATTCGATCGCCTCGTCAATTGAGCGGCACGCCGGCCAAGAGATTGTTGTTATCGGTGGCGCGCAATTATACGCCGAAACATTACCTTTGGCCGATACTCTCTACATCACTGAAGTGCACAAAACTGTCGCGGGCGATGCCTTCTTCCCGGTTATTGACCGAGCCGTCTGGAAAGAAGCAGTGCGCGAGGATCACAGCGGTTTTTCATTTGTCACTTATAAAAAACAATTGTCATCCTGAACCCGCCGTTGGCGGGTGAAGGATCTTCAGATTTCCGTCGCCAATTACGTATGGCGATGGCGTAATCGCCTGCCGGCAGGCAGAGAAGATTCTTCGCTTCGCTCTGAATGACAACTAAAATATTCGTTATGTTCATCATGGTCGACGGAATCGATGGCAGCGGCAAAAGTACTAGTATTGAAACATGGAAAAAAATTTTTCTCGCCTCCGGAAAAAAGGTTTTTGACCTGCCGGCTTTTTGGAAAGAAAAAAATCGTTATCCTCATCTTGAGGAAGTGGAGTCGTATGATTGTATTTTTAGTGCCGAACCAACTTCAACCGGCGTCGGCCGCGTTATCCGCGAAGAATTAATCGCGGCCGGCAGCAGCTATCCACTCGAGGCACTGGCCGAAGCCTACTCTCTTGATCGCTTAATCCTTTACACCAAACTCATCATACCCTTACTCAGATCTGGAAGGACGATCATCCAAGATCGGGGTATTTCAACTTCGCTTTCATATCAAACAGCGGCTGGCATGCCGTTCCGCCAATTAATAACTCTGCCGGGCAATCAGCTCGCTTTGGAACATCGTCCCGATCACCTGGTGCTTCTTGATGTTGATCCTAAAGTTGCTCTTGAGCGGCTGGCAAAGCGCACCGAAAAGCAGGACAAGGCGATTTTTGAACGTTTGGATTTTTTGAAATTAAGTTCTGCTCAGTTTCATAGCGCACAATTCCAAAAAACTTTTACCGAACGAGGAACACAACTACATTATTTGCCCGCCGACGTCGAACTTGCTATACTAGAACAATCGGCGCTTGATCTGTTAAAAACTATTCTCACTATATAACACGCGCATATGCTTTATACGATTCCGGAAATTATTGAAAAAAGTTGGCTACTGTATGTAAAACATCTGAAGCAGCTCTGGCTCTATCTGCTCTTATTTTTTCTCCTTTCGCCGCTCTTTTCCTTGCTCTTTCTTAGCCTCGTGACAATTCATGGTGTGCTCTTCGCTCACGGCGCCGGGCTGGCGTTATTCCTCCCGGTTGATATCATTCTTGGACTGGCTTTTTTGATCGCGTATATACTGATATATTATTTTGTCTTTGTCAGCTTTTGTCAGACGATTAAGCAACTCTTTGACGGCACCGCCGTCACCTCTTTTCTGACCTCGCTCAAGTTAAACAAACTGCTCGTCGTATCAACGGCATGGGTCGCTATCATCGTAGGGCTGGTCATTCTTGGGGGATCCCTTCTGCTTCTTATTCCAGGTTTAATCTTTACTATCTGGTACGTCTTTTCAGTCAATGAAGCCATTTTCGAAGGCAAAATAGCGGGCAGCGCCTTGCGCGCCAGTAAACAATTGGTGGTTGGACGCTGGTGGACAATTTTATTCCGGGTGGTGATTCCACCGCTTATTTTCGTTATTGCCACGGTCTTACTACAATTTATAATCTCTTGGCTTGCCTATGCCTTTCTTTCACAGGGGGCGGCTGATGTGCTTTCCGCCATCACCTCGACGCTTCTCAACGCCTTCTTGGTGCCGCTTTTGACGGTCTGCAATTTGGTTCTCTATTTCAGCGCCAAAACCTCGCAGCCAGTCGCTGTTACGCCGGCAACAATAAAAACTGTCTAAAAAAATACTCTTTAGTTTCACCCAATACTATCCACCTGACGCGGATAGTATTTTTTTGTTGCCAAAGCTGTTTAAAAATGCTAGTCTATCAACAACAAAACCTCTTATAAGAATTTTGTATGTCCAAACTGATACCTATCATCGGCCTTGAAATCCACGTCGAGTTGAAGACAAAGTCAAAAATGTTTTGTTCGTGCGCAAATGGCCCTTTTACGGCAGCACCGAATACCGCCGTTTGTGAAATCTGCCTTGCCCATCCGGGCACGCTGCCAGTGCCAAACCGTGAAGCCATTATCTCCACCATGAAAATTGCCAAGGCCCTCGGCTGCAGCGTCAATCAGCGTTGTAAATTTGATCGCAAACATTATTTTTATCCGGATCTGCCGAAAGGCTATCAAATTTCTCAATATGACCAACCCATCGGCGAACATGGTGAAATTGATTTAACCTTTGATCGCGAAGACAACCAACGGACCTTGGCCAAAATCGGAGTGACTCGCGTGCATTTGGAAGAAGACACGGCTACCCTCACGCACGACGACAGCGGCAACACCTTGGTTGATTTCAACCGAGCCGGCGTACCATTGGTCGAAATTGTTTCGGAGCCGGATGTCGAAACTGCACTGGAGGCAAAAACCTACTGCCAAGAACTGCAGCTGATTTTTCGCTACCTTGGCGTCAGCACGGCCGATATGGAAAAAGGGCAGATGCGCTGCGAGGCGAACGTATCGCTGCAAGAGGAAGGAAGTTATATCAAAAAAGATGGAGCAATCCAGGCCAAAGCCGGTCACACATTACATCCAAAAGTGGAAGTAAAGAATATCAACTCTTTCCGCGCCGTGGAAAAAGCCATTGAGTATGAAATTAAACGACAAAATGATTTAATCGCGGCGGGTGAAACGTGGCGGCAAGAAACTCGTGGCTGGGATGAAAGCAAGCAAGCCACAGTGCATCAGCGTTTCAAGGAAACTGCGGCGGATTATCGCTATTTTCCTGAACCAGATATCCCCCCCTTTGAGCCTGTCAAACTTGCACCTGACATATCCTTGCCGGAGTTACCTCTTTCCAAACGCGCGCGCTTCGTTGAAGAGTATGGTTTCTCGCTCGCCGATGCTTTTATGTTGACAGCCGACAAAGACTGGGCAAATTATACTGAGGCGGTCATGAGTGAATTACACGGTTGGCTGCACAGTCTGCCCGAAACAAAAACCTGTGAAGTGTCGCCCCTCGGCGGCATCCGCGGACGATTCTGTAAACCGGCCAAAGAACTGGCGCGGCTGGCTGGCGGTTGGCTGACAACCAAACTCGTTGGCGCCATGAATGAACGAAAAATTGATATTCGCATTTTAAAAATCAAACCGGAAAATTTTGCGGAATTAATTTCGCTGATTTATGCCGAACGCGTGAACTCAACCAACGCACAAAAAATTCTGATCGAAATGCTTGATTCAGGGGTTGATCTTGACCCAAGCCATGTGATGGAAGAAAAAGGGTATGGCCAGATCCGTGACGACGCGGCCTTAGCAGCAGTCGTTGATGAGATTGTCGTCAACTATCCAAAGCAGGTCGCTGATTTCAAAGCCGGCAAAGAACCAGTGATCAAATTTTTGATTGGCATGGCGATGAAAGCGACCGAGGGCTCGGCCGACCCGATTATGCTCGAGAAAATGCTGCGGGAAAAGCTAAAAAATTGAGGACTGACGACGCAAAGTGTGGATAAACTACCTTTGACGGGTACCAATTTTATTGGTATACTATGCCAGATATGATCTGCGTTCTTCATTCACTCGTGTAACTTTTGAAGCGGCCGCCCGACGAGGGTGGTTTTTTTTAAACACTATGAAGCGCATCCTTTTGTGCCCTCCAACCAACTTCGACATTGAATACGAAATCAATCCGTGGATGCATGTCGAACGGAAAGTCGACAAAGCAAAAGCCATGGCCGCCTATGACGACCTAAAGCGTATTTACGAATCTTTAGGAGTACAGGTTTTTGAAATTCCCCAAGAAAAAGATTTGCCCGATATGGTTTACGTCACCGACACAGGGCACGCCGTTGGGGATATTTTTATCGCCGCCAATTTTCGCTACCCGGAACGACGGCGTGAATCGGCGGTCGTAGCAAAATATCTGGAGGACAAATT
Source organism: bacterium (assembly GCA_021790135.1). Taxonomy (GTDB): domain Bacteria; phylum Patescibacteriota; class Patescibacteriia; order Magasanikbacterales; family GWA2-37-8; genus JAJYIJ01. Next base: position 19,172 of record JAJYIJ010000003.1, read on the forward strand.
CGGCTTTACCACTGCCCACATCCCGGACGGCATTTTTTTTGAAGGTCATGGTGATCTGGTGGTCAGCGATGAAGTTTATTTTATGGGCTACGGCAAGCGCAGCATGATTGAAGCGCTTCCTTATTTGCAAAAATATATTTCTCAGCCCGTTATACCAATTGAATTGGTCGATCCGTACTATTATCATTTGGACACCTGCTTTGCGATTCTGAATCCTGAAGTAGCTCTTATCAACCCGACATCTTTTACCAAAAAAGGCTTAGAACAAATTCATTCTCATTTTAAGCGCGTTATCGAAGCATCTCCTATCGACCACCAAGTTCTTGCCTGCAATCTGGTTACGATCGATAACCATCTTATTACTGCTCTTGGCATCAGTGACACCTTACAGACAGAATTAGAAAAACTTGGCTTTATTGTCCATTTGGTTGATACGGTCGAATACCGCAAGGGAGGCGGCAGTGTCCGCTGTATGACTTTTGAATTCTAAAAATATGTCCTTCGTCCCCGCTAAACTAGTTCTCAAAAATGGCGCTACGTTTAGGGGGATTTCCCCGTCGCACCAGACGGGAGTCGCTTACGGCGAAACCGTTTTCGCCACGGGCATGACCGGCTACGTCGAATCCTTAACCGATCCATCCTATGCCGGCCAGCTTTTGACGTTTACCTATCCGCTGATTGGCAATTATGGCGTCCCCCCTAAAAAAATGTGGGAGTCTGGCCGCGTTCAGCCGAGCGGCGTGATTGTCAGTGAAGCTTGTCTCGCCTACAGCCACCGGACAGCCGTCGAATCGCTCCTCAACTGGCTCAAAGAACAAAATGTGCCGGTTATTATCGGCGTTGATACTCGCCAGGTTGCTAAAACAATTCGAGCCGACGGCACACTTCTTGGGGCGATTGCTGCTCAAAAAATTCCCGTCAAAAATTTTATTGATCCAAATAAAACCGACCTGGTGGCGGGCGTCACCATCAAAAGAAAAAAAATGTATGGCTGCGGTACAAAAAAAATTATTGCCGTCGACTGCGGCATGAAAGAAAACATTATCCGCTGTTTTACCTCTTTTCCTCTGACCATTGAACGCGTCCCCTATGACTACGACTACACCAACGAACCGTATGACGGGCTGTTCCTCTCTAACGGCCCCGGCGACCCGGCGGTGTGTACTACAACTATTGCCATTTTGAAAAAAGCCCTAGAAAAGAAAAAACCAATTTTCGGAATTTGTCTGGGGTCGCAAATTTTGGCACTCGCAAGCGGAGCCCAAACCTATAAACTACCCTTTGGACATCGAGGCCAAAACCAGCCCTGCCAAGATACCGTAAGCGGAAAATGCGTCATCACCAGTCAAAATCACGGCTATGCGGTAAAGGAAAAAAGTTTACCAAAAGACTGGTTTGTCCGGTACCGTAATCTGAACGATGGTACAGTGGAGGGGATCGCTCATAGCAGCCTCCCCTTTTTTTCTGTTCAATTTCACCCGGAAGCTTCACCCGGACCGACTGACACAATGTATTTATTTGAAGAATTTTATAAACTGTTATGAAGGCGGCGTTGAAAAAAATTTTGATTCTTGGTTCCGGTGGCTTGCGAATCGGTCAAGCAGGAGAATTTGATTATTCTGGATCACAAGCGCTCAAAGCCCTCAAAGAAGAGGGGATCAAAACAATCTTGGTCAATCCGAATATCGCTACCGTGCAGACCGATGAAGGTATGGCTGACGTTGTCTACTTGCAACCGCTTCGTTTTGACATCGTGAGTGCCATCATCGCCAAAGAAAAACCAAATGGTATTTTGCTCGGCTTTGGCGGACAAACAGCGCTGAACCTTGGACTTGAATTGGAAAAGAAAGGCATTTTAAAAAAATATGGCGTGGCCGTACTTGGCACTTCGGTAGAAGCGATCCGGCTAACTGAAGATCGCGATCTTTTTAAACACACGCTTGAAAAGATTGACGTTAAAACGCCGCGCAGTTTTGCTGTTACTACCGTTGCCGAGGCGTTGCAGGCAGCAAAAAAAATCGGTTTTCCGGTGATGCTCCGCTCAGGTTTTTCCCTCGGTGGCCTCGGTTCAGGCAGGGTCTCGACTGAAGAAGAACTGCAGAAAGCAGCGGCTGAAGCCTTGTCAGGGGCTCCGCAAATTTTGATCGAAGAATATTTGCTTGGGTGGAAAGAAATTGAATACGAAATCGTGCGCGATAGCAACGACACAACAATCACGGTATGCAACATGGAAAATTTCGATCCAATGGGAGTTCATACCGGCGAAAGTATCGTCGTGGCGCCCTCGCAAACATTGACCAATGAAGAATATCATCGCCTCCGAGCCATCGCGATTCGGGTGGCGCGGGCAGTCGGCATTGTCGGCGAATGTAATATTCAATATGCCCTGAACCCCAAAACTGGCGATTATCGCGTGATCGAAATGAACGCCCGATTATCTCGTTCAAGTGCCCTCGCTTCCAAAGCGACTGGTTATCCGCTTGCTTTTGTGGCCGCTAAATTGGCGCTCGGAAAAAAATTGCACGAGCTGCGCAATGCCGTCACCAAAAAGACGTCCGCTTGTTTTGAACCGGCTTTGGACTATTTGGTCGTGAAAATTCCGCGCTGGGATCTGACAAAATTTGCCACCGCCGAACGACAGATCGGAACGGAAATGAAAAGCGTCGGCGAGGTGATGGCGATCGGGCGCTCCTTCCCGGAAACGCTGCAAAAAGCCGTACGAATGTTGGCGAACGGTGCGGTCGGACTCAGCGACTACCCTTACGAAATTCCAGATCCGGAAAAAGAAATTAAAAAACCAACTGATCGCCGGCTTTTTGCTATTTATCAGGCGCTTGAACATGGCCATACTGTTTCTGAAATTCAAGAATGGTCAAAGATTGATCCATGGTTTCTGGAACAACTTGTCACCGTTGTTGCCATGGAGAAAAAAATAAAGGTCAACAAACAGTTGGATTCCGTGCTTCTTGCTGAAGCAAAAAAATTCGGCTTCTCCGACAAACAGCTCGCGAATTTCGTTCACAACAAAGAACAGGATATTCGCGCCCTCCGACAAAAAATGAACATACTTCCTTTCGTTAAACAGATCGATACGCTGGCGGGCGAATTTGCCGCGGAGACAAACTACCTGTACACAACCTACCATGCCGAAGCACATGATGTGACGCCGAGCACGAAGCGCCCTCTCGTCATTCTCGGCTCTGGTCCGTACTGTATTGGATCGTCCGTTGAGTTTGATTGGTGCTCAGTCAACACGGCGCGCACCCTTCGTCATCTCAAGGAGTCGCCCATCATCATTAATTCTAACCCCGAAACAGTTTCCACCGATTATGACGAATCGGATCGTCTTTATTTCGAAGAACTGACCCAGGAACGGGTGGAAGATATTTTGGATTTTGAAAAAGCCAAAGCCGTGATCGTGTCGGTCGGCGGCCAGATCGCCAACACTCTGGCGGAACCTCTGTCGACGGCTGGTTACCGTCTGCTTGGCACCTCGGCCGACGCCATCGACACGGCCGAGAATCGCCAGCGTTTTTCAAAACTTCTTACCGAACTTACCATTGATCAGCCAGCTTGGATCGAGGCAACCACGCTCGCGGCGGCCAAAGCCTTTGCCGCTCGAGTTGGTTTTCCCCTTCTCATCCGACCGTCATATATCCTTTCTGGCACGGCAATGAATGTGGTGTATGAAGAAAAAGAGTTAGAAAAATATTTAGCCGCTGCCACTATCGTGTCACACGAACATCCAGTGGTCATTTCCGAGTTTATCAGCGGCGCCAAGGAACTAGAATTAGATGGCGTGGCCGAACGTGGGCACATCGTAGTCGAAGCCATTTCGGAACACGTCGAAAATGCAGGCGTCCATTCCGGCGACGCGACGCTGGTCTTGCCGCCGCAACGGCTTTATCTCGAAACCGTACGTCGCACAAAGCAAATCGCCCGCGAGGTTGTGGCCGCCTTGAAAATTACCGGCCCATTCAATTTCCAATTTTTGGCCAAAAATAACGACATCAAAGTCATCGAGTGCAATTTGCGTGCTTCGCGCTCATTTCCTTTCGTTTCCAAAGTGACACACACTAATTTCATAAAAATTGCAACTGAAGCCATGCTTCACTGCCATCTCCCGCGCACCTACCAAACACTCGACCTGCCTTACGTGGCCGTGAAAACACCGCAATTTTCCTACCAACGCATTAAAGGCGCTGATCCCGTGCA
>JAJYIJ010000003.1:23396-29233 GCA_021790135.1 bacterium
GAAATGGCTTCAACCGGCGAAGTGGCCTGCCTTGGACGCACCTATGAAGAAGCCTTCTTTTTGTCATGGCTAGCGACAGAACAAAAAGTACGTGGCAAACGAATTTTGCTTTCGATTGCCGAGGGGAAAAAAGAAAAATTATTGGACGCGATACGGCGCCTGGATGCCGCCGGTTGGGACATCGCCACCACTGAAGGGACACACGACTTTTTGTCACGACATGGCATCGCTTCCACCTTTCTCTATAAAGTCAGCCAAAAAGATGAACCAAATGTCGCCACGGCCATTACCGCCGGTGAATTTGATCTTATCATTAATATCCCTAAGGGCCACGGCAAGGATATCACGACTGACGGCTACGCCATTCGGCGGCTCGCAATCAATCACCATCTGCCGCTCATTACTAATCCGCAGGTAGCGGAATTGTTTCTGTCCTGTCTGACTGAAATTTCCCTCCGACGCATCACGCCACTTTCCTGGCAGGACTATATGGCTCTACTTGGAACTAGACGCTAGGGCGATTGTAACAGACTCGCCCCGTCGTTTAATTCCTAGCACAATTTTATGCCGAGCACGTTCAAAGGGCGTGATGTGATCTCCATTAGTGAGTTTACTAAACCCGACATTTTGGCGGTACTGAAAAAGGCCGCCCAGCTCAAAAAACAGCCTCAACCAAAATTGTTGGAAGGCTACGTTTTGGGCAGTTGTTTTTTTGAGCCGTCAACCAGGACGCGCTTGTCGTTCGAAACTGCGATGCAGCGTCTTGGTGGCCGAGTGGTCGGTTTCGCCGATCCAAGCGTTACCTCCACCAAAAAAGGCGAAACGCTCTATGACTCCATTCGGATCGTCTCGCAATACACCGACGTTATCGCCATGCGCCACCCGTTGGACGGCGCCGCTCGGCGGGCGACCGAGGCAAGTGATAAGCCAATTATCAACGGCGGCGATGGGGCCAACCAACATCCGACCCAAACGCTCTTGGATCTATTTACCATCCAAGAGACGCAAAAAAAATTGGAAAATCTCTCGATCGCTTTTGTCGGCGATTTAAAATATGGCCGAACAGTCCATTCACTGGCGCAAGCCTTAACGCATTTCAATGCCCGCATCTATTGCGTCGCTCCCAAGAATTTACAAATGCCAGATTATATTTTGGACGAATTAAAAGCCAATAAAATAAAATTCTCTTTGCATGAAAAAATGAGCGACATTTTGCCAAAAGTTGATATTTTATATCTAACCCGCATCCAGGAAGAACGTTTTCCTGACCGGATGGAATACGAACAAGTTAAAAATATCTATCGTTTGACCGCCCAAGACCTCCATGGCATCAAAAAAAACTTGCGCATTTTGCACCCCTTGCCACGCGTCAATGAACTGGCCACTGATGTCGATGCTAGTCCTCACGCCTATTATTTCGAACAGGCACACAATGGCCTCTACGTTCGGGAGGCGGTACTTGCGATGGTGCTTGGAAAATTATAATTGCCTTGAATTTTAATTCTTCTCACTATGGTTAATAGCCAAACAAAAGAACTTTCAGTAGCGGCCATCCGCCAGGGCACGGTCATTGACCACATTACGGCCGGTCAGGCCTTGCTGATTGCTCGTATTCTCCGCCTGCCCATGGCAGACAAAATTGTGACGATTGGCCTTAATCTGCCGAGCAAGCTGATGCACACTAAAGATTTAATTAAAGTTGAGGGGCGCGAACTTTCACCGGAAGAGGCAAACCAAGTGGCGCTGTTCGCACCGGAAGCTACGATCAGCATTATTCGCGATTATCATACCGTTAAAAAATTTGCAGTGTCTTTGCCGGAGAATATCAGCGGTTTCATTGTGTGCCCCAACCCCAAGTGCATTACCAACAATGAACGGATGTTCAGCAACTTCACGGTTATTGCCGGACAACAAATTAAAGTACGCTGCCATTACTGCGAAAAAATATTTCGGCGCGATGAAATCAACAATTTCAGTCTTTAAGTTTTGCTTCTATGCAGCTGCCTGCCTACGATCACCACACCATTGATTTTGAAAATTTAAAAATAAATGGCAGCAACCTCGTGGCGTTGCCGGCAGTGGTTGACCCGCACGTGCATTTTCGCGTGCCCGGCGGTGAACACAAAGAGGATTGGCGAACGGGAGCCAGGGCGGCAATTGCCGGCGGGGTGACAACGGTTTTGGAAATGCCAAACAACACACCGCCCATTACGACGCTCACACTTTTACGCCAAAAAAAAGCTTTGATTGATGAGCAGCTCACTGAGGTGGGCATTCCCCTTCAGTATGGATTATATCTCGGCGCCACGCCGGATAATTTGGATGAAATTAGGGCAGCGAAAGATGAAATTGTCGGAATTAAATTATTCATGGGTTCTAGCACCGGAAATTTACTCGTGGATAAGCTGGCTGATCAAGAAAAAATTTTCCAGCTAGCCGCCGAACTCAATCTGCCCGTCGCGGTGCACGCTGAAAATGAAGCTTTAATAAAAAAAAATAAAGCCGAACTGGCGCCGATTGATTCTATCGCAGTCCATAGTAAAATTCGCAATGCGGAAGTAGCCGCCAGCGCCGTGGCCATGGCCATCGAACTGGCGGAGAAATTCGGCACGACACTTTATATTCTACACGTCAGCACGCGCGATGAAGTAACGTTGATTAGAGAGGCCAAGAAAAAACAGGGCACTATTTTTGCTGAAGTTACGCCACATCACCTATTTTTAAATTCTGATGCTTACGAAAAACTCGGAACCAAGGCGCAGATGAATCCGCCCCTGCGTACAAGGGAAGACCAAGAGGCTTTATTCGCCGCCCTTCTCGACGGCACGATTGACTGCGTTGGCACGGATCACGCGCCGCATCTCCTTCAGGAGAAGGCGGCGGCGTATCCCGCTTCGCCCTCGGGCGTGCCCGGAATTGAAACATCACTGCCTCTCTTGCTTGATCGCTGTAATGCCGGTAAGCTACCACTGGAAAAACTAGTTGCCATCACAAGCGCAAATGCACGCAAAATTTTTAAGTTACAGTCAACGAATGATTGGGTGATCGTTGATTTGGACAAAGTAAAAGAAGTGCAGGATAGTGAACTAAAAACAAAATGCGCTTGGTCACCGTTTAACGGTTGGAAGTTGAAAGGCTGGCCAGTGGCGACGATTCTCAATGGAAAAATTTTCTATGCTCTCTAAACCTTTCTACGATCCAGCCAAAAGCTACGAAGAAAATCTTCTCGAGGGACCATACGGCGCTTTTGCCGATGGGACAATTTATCAGGAAACCACCACGCCACAACAAAATTTTTTAGGTCAGAAAGTTTTTCTCCCTTTTGGCATTCCCGCCGGTCCGCTCTTGAACGGCAAATTTTGTCGTGCGGCTCTCGACAAAGGCTTTGATATTGTTACCTACAAAACTGTCCGCAGCAAAAAACACGCCGTGCACCCCTGGCCGAACGTCATTCCGGTTGAAGCAGGAAATCACCTCACTTTAGAACAAGCGGAACAAGGGCTCCGAGCCAAAGAGACTTTCAGCGAACCCATTGCGATTACGAATTCGTTTGGTGTGCCGTCCTCTGATCCGGATGTCTGGCAACCGGATTTTGCCGCGACCGTTCAGTACGCCAAGGAGGGTCAGGTCGTCGTTGGCAGTTTCCAGGGCACCAACCCGGGCAACGTCCAGGGTTTTATCGACGATTACGCCACCACGGCAAAGTTATTGGTGGAGGCCGGAGCAAGCGTTTTAGAAGCGAACCTCAGTTGCCCCAACGAAGGCACGAGCAACTTGCTCTGTTTTGATGCCGAGCGAGTGGCGCACATTGTGGATGCGATTAAAAACACTGCCCCCGATATTCCACTCCTTTTGAAGATCGCTTATTTCAGAGAACAAAATCTTTTCTCAAAATTCATGAAAACCGTCGGTCCCCTGGTTGAGGGTCTTTCCATGATCAACACGATCGGCGCGCCGGTACGAACAAGCAAAGGCGACCCGGCCTTGCCCGGCGAAGGTCGTCTCCGGAGTGGGATCTGCGGCGTTCCAATCAAATGGGCGGGGTTAGAGATGGTGACACGAGCAAAAGAACTGCGGGAAGAAAATAATTTGTCTCTGACGATTGTCGGTGTCGGCGGGGTGACACAGCCGTCTGATTATTTTGAGTATACTAAAGCCGGCGCGGACGCCGTGCAATCAGCAACCGGGGCGATGTGGAATCCCTATCTAGCTCAAGAAATTAAAAAACAAATTTAAAAATATGGATACGAAAAAATTAATTTTGCGACTGTACGAAATAGGGGCGGTAAAATTTGGTGAATTTACTTTAAAAAGCGGCATTACCTCACCGATTTATATTGACTTGCGCCTGACGGTTTCTTATCCGGAAATTTTAAAAATGGTAGCAGAGACGATGTGGGAAAGGGTCAAAGAATTAAAATTTGATTTACTTTGCGGCGTGCCCTACACGGCCTTGCCGATTGCCACGGCCATATCGCTTGAACACGGCGTGCCAATGATTATGCGGCGTAAAGAAATAAAAAGTTACGGCACCAAAAAAGCAATTGAAGGCGCTTTCCAGCCGGGCCAGACTGTCCTTGTGGTGGAAGATCTAGTGACCAGCGGTATGAGCGTATTTGAAACAATCGAGCCGCTCGAAGCCGAGGGGTTGAAAGTGAATGACGTGGCAGTCTTGCTTGATCGCGAGCAGGGAGGTAAAAATAATTTGGCGGCCAAAGAAAAAAAATTACATGCCGCCCTCACCATGACCGAATTACTTCAAACGCTGCGGCAAGAACAAAAAATTGATCAAATAATGTTTGATAAGGTCAACGCTTTTATCCGCGCTAACCAGGTCAAAGCCTCATCCGTGTAATTTGTCTTAATCCGGGCAATCCCTTCAATTAAATCTGTGTAATCATTTTCAATCTGTGTTATGACCATCTATCAAAAATTAGAAAATGCCATCACTAAAAACAACTCCCTCGTCTCTGTCGGCCTTGATAGTGACATTGCCAAACTACCAGAGCAATTCAAAAATGATCCGACTCCACAATTTGCCTTTAACAAAGCGACTATCGACGCCACGCACGATTTAGTTTGTGCCTACAAACCAAACACGGCTTTTTATGAGGCTCGCGGAGCCAGGGGTATTGATGAACTTAAGATGACGTGTGATTATATTAAAACTAATTACCCAGATATTTTTATAGTGATTGATGCCAAACGAGCCGACATTGGCAATACCAATAAGGGCTACGTAGAATTTGTTTTTGATTATCTCGGTGCGGACGCCATTACCTTGCACCCGTATCTGGGGCAGGAAGCGCTCCGACCATTTTTAGAGCGAAAGGATAAGGCCAGTATCATTCTCTGCCGCACGTCCAATCAAGGCAGTGGCGAATTTCAAGATTTAAAGATTAACGGCAAGAAGTTATACCAAATTGTGGCCGAAAGAGTTACCAAAGAATGGAATGCCAATGGCAACTGTATGCTGGTGACCGGTGCCACTTATCCGGAAGAACTGGCGGCGGTCAGAAAAATTGTTGGCGATTTGCCACTCCTCGTGCCTGGCATCGGCGCCCAAGGCGGCAACGTGGAAAAGACGGTTAAAGCCGGGCTAAATTCAAAAAAACAAGGAATGATTATTAATTCCTCACGGGGAATTATTTTTGCCTCCAGTGGGGAAGATTTTGCGGACAAAGCTAGAGAAGAAACTTTGAAACTAAGGGATGAAATTAATAAATATCGATAATTATTTGATCGCCCGCAACGCCTCACGCAGCAATTCTTCGCTCGTTTTTCCGTTCGCATCTAATTTTTTCACTACCTCGCGCGCTTCTAGGTTCGAGTAACCA
>JAJYIJ010000004.1 GCA_021790135.1 bacterium
GAGGCACTGTTGCCGTGCGCGTGACCGGCAATCCGCTTTTGCAGCGGTTCACACAAAGTCTTGGCAAGCCGTTAGTAGCCACTTCGGCTAATCTTTCCGACACTGGCGATACCTATAGCGCCTCTGCTATTATAGAACAATATAAAGAACGGCCGGATAAACCCGATCTTGTGCTTGATTATGGCGAATTGCCGAAGCATCCTCCCACCACCATTATTCGGGTTGACCAAACTAAATATGCGGTTTTGCGTCAAGGCGAGCTTGTCCTTGCTGTATGAAAGAATTTTTTTTAAAAGGATCAGATTGGTTTCTAGCGGTAGCAGCGGTTGCTGCTTGTATCGGCGCTTTTGTCGTAGCAATGCATTGGCAAATCGCCATTGCCGCTATCAATAAAGTCAATGCCACTCTCGCCGCTGCCCCGGTGCCATCCGAAGCCATCACCGCGCCGCCCGCACGCGTCAAACCACCGCGGCAGGTGGTGAAAGGTTTATATTTAACGGCGTACTCGGCCAACGATCCGGCCAAACTCGACGAAATCATTCATCTTATTGACACGACGGAATTAAACGCCGTCGTGATTGACATTAAAGACTACAGCGGACTCGTGCTCTTTGACAGCAAACTGCCAATCGTCAATAAACTCCATCTCAAAGATAACCGTTTTACCGATTTGGCGGCCACAATTAAAAAATTGCATGAGCATCATATTTATGTCATCGCGCGCGAAACCGTTTTTGAAGACCCAGTACTCGCGGCGGCGAAACCGGAGTGGGCGATCAAGACGAAAGAGGGCGGAATTTGGAAAGATCAGAAAGGGTTATCGTGGGTCGATCCGACGAAGCTAGCAGTGTGGAAGTACGAAATCGACATTGCCAAAGAAGCAGCTCAGTATGATTTTGACGAAATTAATTTTGATTATGTGCGTTTCCCGTCCGACGGCGACATGCGCGACGTCGCCTACGACAACGGGGCGGAGCCGAAGTACCGCGTGATGTATGATTTTTATCAGTACGTTCATGAACAGATGGCCAACGAACCGGTCTGGACTTCGTTTGATATGTTTGGGTTGGTAATGGAAGAAAAAGGAACCAGCGATATGGGCATTGGCCAGCGCCTCACCGACGCGGTTGGGGCGGTCGATTATATTGATCCGATGATGTATCCGTCACTGTATGCTCCTGGTCATCTTGGGTATGCTAACCCGGCCGCCCATCCGGTCGAAGTCATTGCGCACGGTCTTGAAGAAGGGTTGCCCGCTTTTGCCAGTTCCACGACTGAGGTGCGCCCGTGGATTCAAGCTTTTAATTTGGGAGCAATCTACGACGGCACTATGATTCGCGAGGAGATCGACACTGTTGAGAAATATTCACACGCCGGCTGGCTGCTCTGGAACGCGGAAAATAGATATACTGCTGCCGGTTTGAAATCAGCCACTTCTACCTATGCCCAATCTCTTTAATCCAGATTATCTTGGCGGGTTGTGTCGTCGCTATGGCCTTCAGCCTAGCAGAAAGTATGGACAAAATTATTTGATTGATGCCGATGTTATCCAAAAAATAGTTGCGGCCGGCAAATTGACCGAAACAGATACAGTAGTCGAAGTAGGCCCCGGTTTCGGTACGCTGACGTTTGCTTTAATCCAAAGGACAAAGAAGGTGGTGGCGTTTGAGATTGAAAAAAAATTACAGCCATACTGGGATGAAAAAATAAAAGAGTATCCTAATATTGGAATTGTCTGGGGCAATGTGTTGAAGGAGTTTGCCCGGCAGAATTTTTCTAATTATAAAGTTGTCGCCAATCTGCCGTATCAAATCACCTCGCCGGTCATCCGCCTGTTTTTAGAAGCGGAAAATCCACCGAGTGAATTGATTTTGATGGTCCAAAAGGAAGTGGGGGAACGTCTGAGCGCCGTCCCCGGACAGTTGTCGCTCCTGGCCGTGGCAGTGCAGTATTATGCTGATGTAAAATATCTTTTCACCGTCCCGCGCACCTCCTTTTGGCCGGTACCGGCGGTTGATTCCTGCGTCGTGCAGATTACGCTGAAGAAGCTGATGGAAGAAGAGAAAATAACCGCCGCCTATTTTTTCAAAGTGGTTAAAATTGGCTTTGCTCAAAAACGTAAATTGCTGATAAAAAATCTACTTCCCCTTGTCGGGCGGAAAAATAAAGTTGGTTTGGAAAAGATTTTTGATTTGCTTCAGTTGAAAGTGACGACGCGCGCTCAGGAACTGACATTAGAACAGTGGAAAAAGCTAGCGACTGAAGTGAATTTATTGATCCAAACGGGGACAGAGCGCTAAAGCAGAACATCCACGCGTTTATCCACTATCTTTTTTGCGCTGATGTGGTATACTTTTATTACGACTAGCTCATAATTTTTATGGCTGAAGAGCCAAAGGATGGCGCAAGCAGTCAAGGTTTATCTCGAGAGCAGAAGATAGGCTTCGCCTTGCTGCTCATTTTTGCTATGATGACAATCACTCTTGGCGTTCTCCAAATTCGTAATTCGCTCTATGCGCCATTCGCGCTCGGCAACTATGTTCCGGGCGATATTTCAAGTAAGATTGATCCGATTAATGCCCTGCGCTATCGCGATACTGACGGTGATGGACTCAGTGATTTTGATGAACTGTATATTTACCACACCAGTCCCTATCTCTATGATACCTACTCGCTTGGCATGTCCGACAAACAAATGATCGAGAAAGGGCTCAATCCGTGCCCAAATGGAATAGATTGTTCCAATCCGGTTATCTCCGGTGTTGGTTCGCCTGTTCAGAATTCTGTTACCTCAAGTCTCGATGAAAATACTATGGCAGTTCTTTCGACTTCGACCGCTCTCAATTTGGCGCAAATTCTCAGTGATCCAAATCAGATTCGTCAATTACTTATCCAAAATGGTATGTCCTCGTCAACTGTAGCCCAAATAAGTGATAGCGATTTGGTAACGATGGTCGAAGAGACTTTGAATTCGACGAGTACGCAGAATAGTTTAAATCAGGTGCAATCATTATTGCAAAATGCCCCAACGGATCAAACATCGGGAGGCAGTACGGCGACAGGAAATTAAACGATGCGATCACGCTATGTTTAAAAAAATTGGAAAATTAAGCTTTCTCTTTGCTGCTGCCATTTTCACCAGCGTTGCTCTCTTTGGTAGTTTATTGTTGGCAGCACCCGCTTCTGCCCAGATACCGGTCTCTGTCACTGCTAATGCTCCACAGGCAGCAAAGGATGTAATGAGTACAATTTTTCAGGGAGTAAAAACTGCTTTAACCAACGCCATTTTCAGAACAATCTCTTATGCCATGCAAAAATTTGCTTACGACAGCGCTGTCTGGCTGGCTTCTGGCGGCGAGGGGCAAAATCCTTTTGCCAATACTCGAGGGTTTGCTGGTTATTTGCAAGATACCGCGGACCAGGCCGCCGGCCAAGGACTTGAGGCTCTAGGTCAACCCTTTGGTCTCAATCTCTGTCAGATCCCGAATATTCAGGCCGATCTTAATATGAAAATTGGCTTGCGCAATACCTTTAGCAGCGGCCCGCAGGTCAGCCCGGCTAATTGTACCTTCTCGCAATTTTTAAAAAATTGGGGCGATCCAAATGCCTGGCGCAGTAAATATGGCAGTGCTCAGGCTTTGACGCGTCAGTTTAACGTGACGCTCAGCAAGGATGATAGCGATCTTGGGGTCCAATTAAGCGCCACGGAAAAAATAAATAACCAAATTCATAATCAAGCCGCCGGCGCGTCTCTGCAACGGCAGGAAGGGCAAGGCGTTAATCCAAAAACAACACCAATCAGCGGGCAAATTCAAACGCCGTCGCAGCTCCTCCTTGATCAGTATAAAAGTGTTACCCCCCAAGCGCAGGCAAAAAACAATCAACAACAAATGAATGCGGCGATTGGTACCGGTGACATAAAAGTGTTACCAACAGTTTTATCGATTTTCTTAAACACATTGGCAAGTTCGATGATAACGAATTATGAACAAAAGGGTATGCTGCCTTTAGCTGGTTTCTTCCACTGCGGCAGCCTCTGGAACGGTCAGCCATGTCCGGTCACACAAACCGGTACCAGTGGCGCTACCAGTAACCCGAATGCTGAGGGCGCCCAGCCCGGTGGATTGGCGGCGGCTGAAGCATTTTTTGAGTCGATGCAGCCGGTTAATATCACAGTACCCGCAACCTATGATATCCTTTCGCAGCTCGGAAATTGTCCTGCTTCGCCTGGAATTTATAATTGTCGCGCCAACGACCAATTCATTTCGGCGGTAAAACAATCCGAAACCGGCAATCCTTTGACTATCGATGCGGCTTTAGCTAATGGCAACATCAATCCTCAGGCTCTTCTTATACCGCCGGATTCACCATTGGATAAAGATCCAAATTGTTACCAGAATAATTTTTGTTTTGATAATATTAAAGTGTTGGTCCAAGCCCGAATCTTACCGCTCGGATTTGAAATAGCGGCACAGGAAAGCAATCCTGATCATCCTTGGACCGTTGGCCAGGTAGAAAAAGGTTTTTATAATTGTCCAAGTAATTTGAATACGGATCCTAATGCAGTTCCAAGTCCTTCCTTTCCTTTTTGCCATCTTATTGATCCTAATTGGGTGCTCAAAGCACCGGCCGCCAATTGTGCGGCGGAGGGACCAGGAGAGAGCCTCTTGACAGCAGGCGGTTCACAGCGGCTTTCTGATTGTGTTGATTTACAAAGCTGTGTCGTCCAAAATGCTGATGGCAGCTGTGCGCTCAATGCGAATGGCGACCCGGAGTATGGCTATTGCACAAGAGAAAAAAATATTTGGAATTTTGGACAAGCACAGGAATGTCGTTCAGCCGAATATGCTACTTGTAAAACGTTTCAAAATAGTGCTACTGGTGCTTCCGCTAGCTATCTTTACCGTACTATTGATACTGGTTTCTGCAGCGCGAATACCGTCGGCTGCAGCGCCTATAGTCTAAGCCAAGATGCGAATGGCAATTGGCAGGCGCCTGAAGCAACATACAACGCAGCGTCGGGCACTTTTAGCAACACGAACATCTTTTTCAACAATCAACTTGATACTGCCACCTGTTCTGCCAACTCGGCTGGCTGTTCGGCGTTTGTGGTTGACAGCAGCTCCAGTCCGCTCATCTATCTGCGTAAAGCCCCGGATTATTTACAGTGTTATGACACCAACACCGCCACGGCAAAAATTGATTGGCCGCAAACTGAAGCCGACTTGTCTCGCCTGACCACGAACCCGGCTTGTCAAGAGTATTCACAAGCTTGTGTTCCGGACGAAGTCGGCTGTGATTGGTACACGCCGGTTTCGGGCGGCGGGCCGCGCGTCCCTGGCAAATTTACGCCGCATCAAATTAATGCCGACGGCACCCTTACCTGGAATGACGAGTGCGATGCGTCATGTGTTGGCTACGCTGCCTATGAAGAATTGCCGAGCAATTATAGCAGCGGAACGCTCGTGGCGTATATTATTCCTTCCAGCGGAGAGATGTGCAGCAGCGCTGATGTTGGGTGCTCCGGATTTACCAATTTGGCTACGAGCACGAATGGTGTTGAGACGACAGAATATTATTCCAACTTGCGGCAGTGTGTGACACCGGCGGAAAATCCGGGGAAAACTTTTATCACCTATGAGGGCTCGGCAGCGGGAGGCTACCAGCTCCAAACTTTCACCCTTGTTGCCGACGCCAGCGGTGCCCCGGCCTATTATTATCGTACTCCTGAAGAAAGTAATACTCTTGATAGTGAATGTACTGCCGATACCTACGCGTCATCAAGTTTAGCCAATCCTGATTGTCGTCAATTCAACGATAGTGCCGGCCACATTTATTATCGTTTACTGTCGCGCACAATTCCGGTCGATGCCGAGTGTACGCCATACCGGTTGGATAGCACCGAATTGTACAACGAACCGAGCATCACCTCGCCGAGTGTCTGCGAATCAAGCCAGTATAAAGGACATTGGGACATCGCCGCTAATGGCGGCCAAGGCGCTTGTCAGCTTTGTTTCGAAGGCGGGGAATATCGAAATGGCAGCTGTTATTACAACGGTTTACCCTCGGGAGTGCAGAATAGCGCCGGAATGAGCGCAACCTGTTCGGCCAGCGTCGACAGTTGCCGCGAGTTCCGGGGAAATGCCGGCACGAATATCCAAGATGTATTTACTGATGATCCAAGCGGTATCGACACCTTTGAACCAGTCGGATCGAATAATCCGCTTCAAGATTGGAGCACCGCTGGCGTGACCCTCTCAACCGAATCAACGCACAGTGGCGAACATTCGCTCGAATTCGCTGCTTCCTCCGCTAATGGAGTCGTGTCGCGCACCATGACGCTTTTGTACAATAACCAGTATGATTTGACTTTCTGGGCCAAAGGCAGTCCAGCCACTGTTAATGTTGCCCTTTCCGGCGGCGGATTGAATGTTCCGCTCGGTTCTATCAGCGTTGGCAACAGTTGGCAGGCGTACCATCTTGGCCCAAGCGACTTTAACCTTGCTTCGGCTGCTGTCGGCGCCACCACCAGTGCTCAATTGAGTTTTAGCGTGAGCAGCGCCGGGCAATTATTCCTGGATAACGTTCGACTGGAACGAGTGAACAGCGATATTTATTTGGTTAAAAATAGCGTTTTCCCCTTTAACACCGATCCGACTGTCCGCGCCAAATACAGCGTCTGCGACAGCCATCCTGATGATAATCTGCCGGGCGAGGCTCTGGGCTGCAGCGCTTACCAAAATTCCACCGGCCAAACAGTCGATTTGACGAATTTTAGTAATATTTGCCGAGAAAACGCCATCGGTTGCACCGCGCTCTTCGACACCAAAAATACCCTGACACTCGATAATGCCGGCAATTATTCACCGCAGCCACAAGACGCTAAACCAGAGGCGTATAATGTGTGGCTGTATGGCAGCGGCGGTTCGACAATGAAAGTTACTCTTGGAAGTGATTCATTCAGCTGTACCGTGCCCGTCGGCCAGACTGGCTGTTACACTAACATCATGGGACATAGCGCAGCAGAAATTAACCAATTGAATCAGGCAAACCAGCCTTCCGTCGTTGCCATGGATACATCCACTGTTTATGTTGGTGCCGACACGCCCTCCAGTAGTCCGATATATTTGGTTGCTAGTCAAGAGGCTACCTGCAGCCAACTTGATCTTGGTTGTACCTATGCCGGTGTGCCAGTAACGACGCCGACCGGCACCAGCTATGTCACCACCACCATTCGTAATGATCCAGCGCAATATAGCAATGATCTGTGTCAGAGCGAAGCGGTGGGTTGCAGCCAATTCACCACCAACGGCACTGATAATTATTATTTTAAAGATCCGCAGACAAATGGCGGTAAACTATGTAAGTATGTTCCAAGCGTTACCTTGCCCGGTGGTACCACGCCTGTGAGCGGTTGGTTCTGGGATGGTGTCGGCGAATGTAGCAACAACGGAACAAACGTACAAAATTGTAAAACCGATTCCGATTGTTCAAATATTCCCAACAGCACCTGTTCAAATATTGGCGATATTCCATGTTATCCCAATTATGTCGAGCCGAGCTATGTCCAAAAAGGTTTAAGCTACGTGCAACAAGGTGGAACATCAAATTATGGCCTCTGGTCATTTGGCAACCAGGCGGAGTATCAGGGATTTGTCGGCGAATGCCCAACTGATCAAAACATGTGTACAGAATTTGTTGACCACAGCGACAATAATCAAGCCTATTTTTACATTAAGGATGACAAAATTAACCCTGGTGATTGTAATGGACAGGTGAGTCAAACGGCCGGCTGCGCCTTGTTTGATGAAGTGGATAATCCCAATAAATATTACAACACGGCGGCGTTGTACAGCCAAAGCGCGGCCAATCAATCGCAGCTGGTGCCGGCGCCGGAGACGAATGACCAAGGGAACGACGCTAATATAATTATCAAAGTAACGCCTGATCGCACCTGCGGCGAATGGCTACAGTGTGCTACGTATCAAACTGAATTTAATCCATACACCGGTAAGAACGTGAAAGTGTGTGCCGATCTGGTGCGCTATAAAAACACCGGCACCGGTCCTACCCCGCTAACCTTGCCGCCTGGTCAGTCGCCACTCGGTGCGTCAACATATGAAAGCCGTTCGGTTTCGTGGGCAAACATGGATTATGACGGCTACTCGCTTTTGGATCAAGTGCCAACCGAACAATTGAGCGTTATTAATTTGAGTTCATCGACGAATCCGGGAGAATGGCGATTGGTACGACAAGTTGCGTGCTCCAATAATAATTGTCTTACGAGCGACCCAAACAGTTATAGTTGCCAGAATAATGGCGAGACTTGTGGTCCGGGGAGCGCGGCAATATGTCTTAATAATAAATGCGTAGAAAGTGACACTAATAGTGTTAGCGCGGATGATATGACGGCCGCCAGCTGCCGCATTTATCCGGAAGCGGATTCGCCCTTCCCTCCGACGCCGTCGACATTAACTGACACCGATTTTGCCAATGTCCATTATTGTTCAGTCACGACCAGCGCTTATTACAGCATTGCCAACCAATGTGATTGTGAGTATCAGAAACAAAATTTTGCTAACCTGACAACGAAATATTATCCAGTTGATAGTAAAATTCCGGCTGTGATCTGCGTAGGGGGTATGGAAAATAATTCGATATATAGTAGTAATTCAGATTGTGCCATCTCTACTTGTGAGACCGATGGCGGTACCTGCGCCGCCCAACAACAGCCGCCGCAAACCTTTGTCGGCGAACCTGGGTATTGTTTGCAGTACGACGACAGCCGCATTATTAACGGCGACAGCACGCAGCATCCCTGCCTCACCTGGCTGCCGATAAATAATATTCCCGGCGCCACTGATATTTATAACCAATATACGCAAGCCGGTTTCACTCCGGAAGATTGGGGCTACAGTAATTCGGGGCCCTATTATTGTGAAGATACTTCGAACTATTCATATACGAATTCGATTACCTTGGCATTCAAAGGTAGAATTTTCTATGGCAGTACCGGCTTCTGTGTAAATGCTTCCACGACACTACAGCATGATGGGTCATCCGTTGTGGATTTTTTGAATCATATGGAAACTGAAGGCGGGTCTTCCGGCATGAATGTCGCTGAGTATTGGACTTGTAATAAAGATAGCAGCTGGTATGATTCAATCGCACCGAGTAACAACTACAGCCATTCTGGAGGCAGTTGGCAAGCGGATACAGTCCGACAGCAAGCATCGCACCTTTGTCCGGCCGGCTACAGCCCTGATAAGGTGATAACCGATCCGAGT
Organism: bacterium; assembly: GCA_021790135.1. Lineage (GTDB taxonomy): Bacteria > Patescibacteriota > Patescibacteriia > Magasanikbacterales > GWA2-37-8 > JAJYIJ01. Next base: position 9,288 of record JAJYIJ010000004.1, read on the forward strand.
ATCGTTGATGCGAAGGGGGAAGCATATTGTGGCAATAATGGGACAACTCCCACAAGTCTTGATGGCGGCAGTTGTAATAATGGCTTAACGGGGGCTTGTTCTTCCGGAAACCACGAATGGTGCGGTGATTTTTATTTGGAATTTAATTACACCTGCAAGAAAGACAGTGGCAGCGGCAGTTGGGTAACGCCGGATGATCCTAATTACAATCAATATGGCCAGCAGGCCAGTTTCTGCAGCCAGGTGGGGCAAACCGGCGTGGGCGGCGACCAAAGCAAATTTTGGACGCAATTGTTGGCTGTTCAGCCAGGGAAAAGCGACAACGCTTCCAATACACCATCAGACTGGAGCAGCCAAATAAATAATTCGTATCTTCCAAGGATGGGCAGCTACTGCCAACCATTCGGTGCCAGTTCGATAACCCAAGATATTCTGGCTAAACCCCTTTTGGTTACGACAACACCACAGTGTAATGTTAATAGTCTTAGTGGCTCGGTCAACGAAACAGTTTCTTTGCCAGCGTTGGGAGATGTGAATTTTTCTAATTATCCTTATCCGGCTGGTCCGCTCCTCAACAATAATCCGGCGACTCAACCGGCCCTTGCCTCTATTTTTGGCAAAGAATACAATCTGTGGCTACTCCAGAATTTTGAGAATGGAGTCAAGCCGGGTTGTTCTTCTCAGTTATTGGGAAGTAGCGGTGATTGGTTAGGAGCGTGTTCCACTGGTTCCGCCAACGCCAATGATGTTTGCCGCCAAAACGACTTCGGGACTGGCCCTGTCGGCAACACGAGTGTGGTGACCGGCCGCTGTCTCAGTTCGACAAGTTTCCAGGGCAACAAGGCCTTGTATTTAACCGGCTGGAATGGGAAGTTCTGCCGCACGGATGGAGTTTCATTACCTGATAGAGTTACAACACAGCTGTTAAGTAAAACAGGTCATGTCAATGTCAAAGTTGATGCAGACAAAGAAGGCGCGCCCTGTAATTCTGATTTTGATTGTGTTGATTATGGTGGAGAACAATATATGAATCTTATGTCGCAATATATAAATGGTAATTCTACTGATTTAATTTATTATCACGGCACCAGCGCGGGCACCGGCGCGGCTGCCATTCAGTATGGAGTACACTACAAGGATCCTTTGCCTGGGGATTATTCATATACTGATGTCGAAGATGTTAATGGCGATGGAACATCAAATTCTGGATTAACCGGGGATAATAATTTATGCAACTCAGGCACTTCGGCACAATCATTTTGCGCTAATGGCGCTATCCAATATCCAAGCAGTGATGGGGGCGGGTTGAAAAAATCTTATGTAAATTATAGTTCGATTCAGGATACAATATACTCCGTCTTCTCTGCTCCAAATCCGTCATTAATCGACACGATCGAGACCCCTGGCGCCATTACAGAAACAAATGGTCATCTGTTGCCGTACACGGCGTGTTCTAGTGACCAAGACTGTGCCGACACGAACGACCCCTACGCACTCTGTGTGGCGCCTTTGCCTGGTAACCCGTATTATGAAGATCTAGCCAGCACCCCCAGTCTTTCCAACACTTTGTCGCTATGGGATAACACCTATTTAAAGGGCGTGAATCATGCACCGCAGGTCCTCGCCGTGAATGATTGTATTACAGTTGGCGGTGTCCAAAAATGCCATGAAGATCCACAATACCCATTAACCATTGAAGCCAATGGCCAAACGTATACCAATGGCACAGTTGAAATCACGAACAGCAATCCGCAAGTCGGCCTTGAATTTTATGGTTATGCCGATAATGATCACATGCCGATTAAACGGATGAAAATTGATTGGGGCGACGGCACGCCTCCGCTCGGTGGCGGAGAGGGATACTACAAGAATGAACGCGGTTACGCCAGCTCTACCTGTAATATTAGTAGCGGCGGAACCGGCAAATGTGTCATTCCAGGCAGCTCGTTGTTCCCCTCGGAGACCAGCGCTGAAGTAAATGAAAATTCATTGGGGACGCCACTTGGGCCAATCACGGTTGATAATTCGTCGTGTACCACTGATGCTGATTGTGCCTACCAGCCTCTGTGCGGTTCGACCAATCAGTGGTGGGGGCTTGATGCCGGTTCGGGCAGCGCGCAAAGCGGCGCGTGTACGACAGGTGTCTTTGGTGCTAATGGACATATTTACAATTGTACAAAAGCCGAAGCGAGTGACAACGCTAAAGCCGGCAAGTGTGATACACAAACCTTTGGCAGTGGTGGCTGCTGCATCTTCACACCGCGCGTACAGATCGTCGATAACTGGGACTGGTGTAACAGTAGTGATGGAAAAGGCGCCTACGGCCTGAATCCGCCGGCCACTGACGTTGCCGACGGTTCCGTGAGTACAGCCTGCGACGACAGTTCGAACACCTCTACCGCGTGGAGCTACTTTGCCGGTACCATCGAAGTGGCGCCGAATGAGTAAACCGTAAGGCGTTAGTTGTCATCCTGATCCGTCGAAGAGGCGTTAGTTGTCATCCTGAGCGGAGCGAAGGATCTTCCTAATGAATTCAAAAGTAGGGGAGGGGTATGAAAACTTACTACGTCTATATAATGAGCAGTAGCAGTGATGTCTTGTATATCGGCGTAACGAATGATCTTCCGCGTCGAGTTTCCGAACATAAATTGAAACTTATTGACGGATTTACAAAAAAATATAATTGCAACAGACTAGTGTATTATGAAGATTATTCAGATATTAAGCAGGCTATTGCTCGAGAAAAATATTTAAAAGGGAAGAGGAGAAGCTGTAAGGATGAATTAGTAGAAAGTAAAAATCCGTTTTGGAAAGATTTGAGCGAAGAGTGGACGTAAAAAGGAAGATCCTTCGTCCGCCAGCTGGCGGACTCAGAATGACAGTCGATTACACGACAACTACTGACTTGCTTTTATCCCCACTTTTGTTGTTGGTGGCATTTATTTGTGCTATACTATCAATAGTTCACCCTTAAAATGAATGTGTGTTCCTGCTTGAGAAATTGACTTCAAAAATGTCCCGATTCTGGCAGGGGAAATCACGCCGACAAAAAATTATTTTTAGCGCGGCGCTTTTGTTGTCCGTGGCTGGATTTATTTTTCTCCTGCATGCGCAGCCATCATTAGCGGCCGGTTCAGCAGGCAACGCTCCAACTGATGCCCCTCTCTCCTATTCAGGAGTAAAAAATATAGTTTCTTGGTTCCTACTCCAGATCTCTAGTCTTTTTCTCTCCATAACACTTTTCCTTCTTACCTTCGTCATTGAGATCGCCGGTTATAATGGTTTTTTGAGCTCCACGGCTGTTCAGACCGGCTGGGTGATGGTCAGAGACATCACCAACATGGGGTTTGTCGTAATACTCTTGGTTATTGCCTTTGGCACCATTCTTGGCCTTGAGCAATACGAATGGAAAAAAATGTTGGTGAAGTTTGTTGTTGCTGCTATTTTGGTAAATTTCAGCCGCCTTATTTGTGGCGTGCTTATTGATATTGGCCAGGTCGTGATGATCACCTTCGTTAATGGCGTCTCCGCCACAGCAGGTGGTAACCTGCTCCAGGCATTTAATCTTGATCACATCAGGAGTTTTGCTGCCCAAAATGGAACCACAATCGATGCCGGAGGAATATTTTTGGCCACCGTTGCTGCCGTGATTTTTTCCGCCATCGTCATGTTCATGATGGGGGTGTTCATGTTCATGCTGCTCGCCCGTATGATTGTGCTCTGGGTTCTGATTGTGTTGTCGCCGCTGGCATTTGTGTTGAGCGTCATTCCGCAGACAGAAAAGTATGCCAGCCAATGGTGGAGTGAATTCGGTTCCAACGTCATCACTGGTCCAATTTTGCTTTTCTTTATTTGGTTATCGTTTGTCACCGTTGGCAGCGGTACCATTAACAATGAAATTAATAATAATTCAGTCGCGCCCATGAATGCGGACGCGACGGCGTCTCAGGAGCAGCAGCTGGCTCCGGCTTCGTCTGGCGTTACGGATGCCATGGGTTGGAACAGTATGGCCAACTTTGCCATTGGCATTGGTATGCTGATGGTGGGAGCGCGGGTTGCTTCCGAACTCGGCGGCGTTGGCGGTGCCTGGGCCGGCAAGGCGGTTGACTTTGGCAAGAAAGTCGGCACCATTGCGAGCGGCGTGGCGCTCGGAAGATGGGTTTCACGAGGTGTCGGCAGAGGGGCAGCCAAAGCAGTAAAAGGAGCTGCATATAATGCTCCTCTTGTCGGTGGAAAGAAATGGGTGCAGCGGGCGGGAATAATTGGGCAGGCAATGAAGGGCTGGTATCATGGAAAGGGTGTCGAGGTAACGGCCGAAGGCCGGAAGACTGCGGAGGAACTGAAGAGACTTGAAGAAGAAAAACACGAAGGCACAGCTGAAGGGCAGGCCGAACTTACCCAGAAAATTGAAGCTGAAGAGAAAGCCAAGGCTGCTTTGGATGCAGAAGCAAAAAAAGAGGGCCTTAGTGAGGAACAGAAGACACAATTACAAGAGCAAGCACAGAAAAAACAGGAAACGATTGACCAGCTGAGTGAAAAAAGAAAAGCCGGAATGCTACAGACAGAACAGGAAAAAAAGCAGCGGGATGAAGAAATTGCCGAAAAGCAAAAGGCTTTAAAGGGTCAAATGGGCGGGGGGGTAATAGGTTTTTTTGCTCGTTCTGGCATGGAGCTCGAGAAACAGCTGAAAAAAACTCAGGCGCAAGCTGAAAACAGAGAAAAATTATTGTCGAAGCGAGTAGGGTCGGAAGCTGGCGGTGCTATTTTTAGCATCCCGCGTTTTTTGCCAAAAATTGGCGGAATAAATTTGTTGTCAATGGGTATGAACACGGGAGGGCTGTTTGGTACCGGTCTTTTTGGCGACAACTTGTCCTATGATGAAAAAGGACAAAAAATATCCGCGCTTGACCGTATTGAAGCCGGTGAATTACAAGGGGAAGAGGCCCGTGCGAAAGCGAAAGATGAAGAATATCATAATATTGGTCGTATGAAAGTTTTGGGAATGCCTCGTCTTAAATTTGATATTCACACTGGTAAATATAGTTATCAATTCGGCCTTGGCTCGATGGCTGATCAAACTGAGGGACACAAACTACGCGCGGAGACATATGAAGCGCAGATTCATCATCTTCATGAGCATTCTCGTGAGCATCTCTTTGACCAGGCAACGAGAAGAATTGAACAAATTACCGCCAGCGAAGACATGGTTGGCTTGAAGAAAAAAGCTGATGATATTGATAAAGATCTTATGGGTTTGAGGAAGGTTTTGACTGACGTCAAAAATTTGGAAGCGGCACAAAAACGTTTGGAACAGCGTAGTGAGTTATTGCGGAAACGGTCAGTGGAGGAAGGCAAATCTGTCGATGAACTCGACCGGGAGACCGAGGGAGACAATCTGGCGAAGCTCCAAAGTATAATTGCAGGTAATCGAACAACTCTCGAAGAAGGAAAGAAGGATAAAAAATTTGGGCAGTACTATACAGATTTTTCGGATAAAGACAGTAAAGGTATCCGAGGAACAGTTGCAGAGAGGGAAAAAGACTACAGCGACGCCCAACGCAATGTGGCCGATAAAATACGAGAAAAACTGGAAAGCGAAATAGAGGTCAAGGATGCCGAAACAGGCAAGATGAAAAGAGAAAAGATTATTAAAAGTATTCCCGCCTGGGAATATGCCCGTCATACGGCTGAAAAAGATCATCATGATTTGTTCTTCAAGGGCAAACAACGGAAAATGATAGATGACGCCGCGCAAATGCATATTTGGAATGCTCGCGGCATCAAAATTCCGAATAATGCCCAAATGGAAATTATTGAACAAGTCGGAAAGGATTTTCGAGCCATGAATTATGAAGCAGCCGTGGCGGCGATCGAAGGCCATATGGAAAAGATGCAGAAATGGCAAGAGGATCATGCCGGCGAAGAAGTGCCATTTGAAGATTTTGCAATCAGTTCCGCGCTGCTGCAAAAATTAGAAGAAGGAAAATGGATAGATGACGCAATCATCCCATTCCGGAAAGTTTCCGAGAAATTTGCACGAGTTTTCGGAGATCGTGGCCAACGATTCGTCGGTGATCTGGAAGAAAGACGCAGTAAGAGCAGTGGCGGTTCAGAAGGTGGCGGAGGCGGAGTGGGAATAAATACAGAAGCTCAGGCACGACGTTTCGGTCAGACGGTTGGGCAGTTTCTTGGTGGTCAGCAAGGTGGGTTGAAGGAACTTTTCAGCTCAATTGTTCGTGGGGATGCGGAGAGCATACGGAGTTTACAAGGAGCTCTCGTGAATAATGTTAATCAAATTGGCGAGATTGACGCGGCTTTGAAAAGAGAATTTGGTTTGAGTGGAACCACGCAGCAAATGATAACCCAACTTATCGGAAAAATTCAAAGCATGACTGATACAGAAAAAAAGTTAATTAGAGATCAATTATAATTAAAATTATATGCCTGAAACAGCTCATAGTTATGGCGTCGGGCCCGGAATGGGCGTCAATGACGACGTGGAAATGGAGGCCAGTTTACAAGCACGGATTGAAGAATTGAAGAAGACACTTGAGGTAAATGGAATACAAGGCGAAGAGAGAGAGAAATTTATTATCGAATTCATCAAAAATTTTATCACGGCCGAAAAGTTTCGTCTTGGCTGGTTGAATGATACCTCTGATCTTGACAAAATAAACGATGTTGAATTACTGATGGCTAGTGGATATAATTTGAAATTTATTCAACGGCATCATGCGGTCGGTCAGCTTTTGGATGCGGCTGGAGAGTTGGCGGCGGAAAAACGCATTGAGGGCGTGTCTGTCCAAGATATATATCAAGCTCTACATCACGGTGCGGAAAAAATTCGGACCGTTGGTTTGGGGGCGGATGGTGAACCCGATGGGCGCTCAATTGATTTATTTGTCTATGCCCAGTGGAGAAAAGCAAAAAAATATATTACTACAATAATGGGAGCAGAGGATCGAGACGCGCTTTTACAACAGTATGGTGGTTCCTGGGACACAATGGAAGAGGATTTTCTAGATCAAACGAAGCCAGATTTTTCAGTCACAATCACGCAAAGAGACAAAGATGGAGCGCTGAAGACTTGGGGGAAGTCTAACCAACCAATTAAAGTGGTGGAGAATTTGAAGCTAATGCTCAAAAAACCATCTATTTCCGCAGATGACTTCGATTCATATTATGCGACAATCCAGAAATGTCAGCCTTCATTGCAATATCTTGGTACGTTGCGTGACAAATCCATTGATGGTCATCACGCGGAAAATTCTGGCCACGCTCAAATGATGAAAGGTTTGGAAGGCGAATATACTTATTTACCGATGACCGGTCGAATGGCCGCCTTGTATACGCGGGGTGATGTTGCCAAGACTACGCCACGCCATCGGGCTGAAGGTCATCCCCATGAAATAGGTTACTATGAAGAAAATACTTCAACTTGTGTCGGTTTTGAAGCGGAAGCATTGCGCATTTGGCGCCGTGAAGTAACGGATTATCAGGTGCATCAAGCGACAAAGCCGCGCACGCTTAACAACTTGATGGCGCTTAGTTCACAGGAAGCTGCAATGGTGGACAAACAAGAGCATACAATGTGGTTTGGAAAGAAAGTCACAAAAGATGGCAAAGTGAAAACCGGCAAGATTTACGATGGCATGCGGCTTCACTATGATGAGATGTTGAAGAAAGAACGTGGTTATGGCATTACTGAAATAGAAATTGGAGATAAAATAATGACAGATATTATTGCGGTACATTTTGTTGTTAATCCACGTGATTGGGTGATGACTTTTGGGAAAGTCAGCGGCTTTTATGATGCTCGTGATATTACTTCTGGCACGAAAGCGCTTGATGAGGATAAGGTAGGACGGCCTGTCTTGGTTTTTTATGCCAAGCATCCCGTAGGACAGACAGATTTTACTCGCGACAGTGGTGATCTACAGCCAGGAATGCCGTCTGAATACGGAGAAATTCACATTCGTGGTTTTACTGCCTTAGCCAAATATGTTAAGTGGCGCGTTGACAGTGGCGATGTGCCAGGTATTAAAAATTCAAATGACATTAAAACGGACTTCGTAAAAGATATCAGTACAGACAGGGAAAATGCGCGCAAGGCGGAAAAAGGAAATGAAAATTACGAATATGATCACACTGGAGATGTGCAAGCGCTTGCCGCTATTTTGCACGACAGTTTTGGCGACCAATTCGAGAATGCTCTTGATATTATAGCGGGGAAAAAGAGGGCGAAAATGTCTTTTTTGCGTAAAGGCACGCCAGTTACAATAAAATCAACAGACGAATTGCAGGAGGCGCTTGGAAGGATTTTGGATGCCCATGCCCCACTTTTGTTTGAGCAGGCGAAAGCAGTCACAAATGAGCAGGCGCCGGAAACAGCAAGTCGGCGGCTTATCGAAATTATGAAATTTATCGTTGACGGCAAAGACAAACTAACGCCTCAAGCGCTGGGAGAGGTAGTAGACAAAATGCCCGCCGTGTCTCCCTGGGTACTGCTTGACTAACCAAAGAATAGTATGATGCATTTTTCAAACGCCCTTGATCGTCTTGATCGCAGCCTTGCTCTTATAGAAGACGAAGCAGAGTATAAGCGTTTGTACAATGAAATCGACCGCCTAGAGGGTAAGGATCCAAATCTCATCCGCTGTTTGGCCTGTCTCATTTTTTTCCCTGAAGATCGAGCACAGGGTGAAGCCGCCGATGATAATCATATTTGTCATTCGCTCGATCGGCTATTGACGCTGTTGAGAAATGAAAAAAATGAATTGCAACCATATACGCGCGAAGAAATTGTGTTGGCATTTGATACTTTAGACAGTCTAAAGGATGAGAGCGTTCGTGAGCGAACGATGTATACTCTATATAGATTGTTTGATGGCACCTACCCAGATGTTGCCCTGGCGATTGTTGAGCAACTTGAGATGCTCACCGATGGCCAGATCTTATTTGGCGAACTATCGGCTGAAGACTCTTTGCTTTACAGTAAAGTATATGTTTTGACACTCAGCCTATACAGCGTCATTATGCCGACTGACCGATTGGATTTTATGTTGCGTGATTATTTATGTTTGTTGTTGGTTCTGATGGATGTCGAATTAATTCCCGTCCTCACTGATCATATTCGGACAACCTATGCATTGGTTGAAAATCGACGTCAAGCTAGTTTGGATTTTGCCGCTGCCATCGGCATGAATCCATTAGATTTAGGTAAAGATGTTGTGGGGAGAACGCAAGCGGTAAAGGACTGGATTAAAAAGGCCGGGGATGAAATAGGGAAAGTTGCTGTTCCAGAAAAATCGCTTGATGTTGTTATGGCGTGGTTAACTAAAAGTTCTGACGTGCTGGCAAATGATGTGTATGCTCAATCCTTGATTAGCCACTTAGTTTTGGCCTATGTTGCCTTAATTTCCGGCTATGCTATTTTGGAATATCATGGCGAGGACGAGTTCGAAAGTTTGGTTACAGCTTTAGAAAAGGAAGAGGCGATGCCGCCTTTGAAGCCACCAGCGCGAACAACCGAAGAGCAACTCCTGCCAGTTACTTCGCAACAGAGTTTCCCAGAGATGCTTTTGGATCATCGACTTGATTTTTTTGACTGGATTTCTGAACAAAAGATCTATGAAATTATGAAAGAATGGCTGAAAGGAATTGGGGGAAAAGCTATGGCCTGGGAGGCTTTAGCTGACATTTTGCGTGAGGTGGTCCCTAAAGAGCTTACGCAAGAACAGGTGGCCATTTTACTCGGTTTGGATAATCATTTAAAAGAGGATGGGTATTCGAAAACTCCGGATTTAGTATTTTATAATGAAGAAAGAGATAAATTTGAGTTGGCATAATATGGCAAAAGCGTCGACTAACCCAACTATCCTAGTCAAAAAAGCCGATGGCACATCGGTGCGTTTGCCATTGTCGGAAGTGTTAAAATCTAAGAAAGAGGCGCCGGTTCAAAAAGTGGCGAAGACAGAGCCGCCGGCACAATCAAAGAATCGACAAATGCCGCCTGACGCGAGCGCTCAGCCGGTTTCAACACCGCCAGGACAAGCGGCGGTAAAAAAATCTATGTCTCTTCTACCGGCTGCGCTTCCGGAAAATTTGCCGGCTGTTCCAATTTCCCTAAAAAAACCAGCTTCGTCCTCGACGCCTGAGGATTTTACCTCCCTTCTTGAGGAAGAGACGCCGGTTGCGCCTCCAAATGCGCTCGTGACCACGTTGAAGCCGGATAGCCGTTTGGATCAAGTGGAGGAATTGATCAAAAAACTTTCTTTCACTCCGCCGCCGGCGACGCTCAATCGTTTGCGTACGGCAATTCAACTTTTGCTCAAAGACGTGCGGACACCGGAACAAACGCAGGCGATACTTGTACGATCGCCCGCTGATGGCGGTGTCGGGCTTAATCCTGCCACTGCCAAAGAGATCATTGGGCTCGTGGCGCAACGGCCGACCGCCGCTGCACCAGTTAAGTCGGGGAGTGCTCTGCCAAAGGCAGCACAAGAAATCACCCATTCGAACGTTAGTGGATCCTTAAGCCAGAAGGCCGAGCCACAAGATGGTTCATTGCGTCTAAACGCGGCGCTTCGTCCGACTCCGACAGTGAATGATATCAGCGCTCGTCCATTTGAATTGACGCCGGTGGATGAGATTCGTTATATCACCTTGACTGATTTTCGTCGTTCCTCCGGCAACCCGACCGATGCCGCTCTTCGTTTGGAACAAAAGTTCAACAACATTCGTGACGAATCGATCGTGTCCTATCTTGAAGCCTTAGAAGCCTGGCGTCAGGCGCCGCTCTATACTGCCTATCTGACGCGCGTGGGCGTGGCTTTGGCTGGGGGAAAAACGATTGCGGAACCGACCGTTGACGCCGCCACGATTCAATTTAATGAGATCCAGGCTCTCATTTCAATGGAAGAAAGATTGCCATATCTATGAACCAGTTTACCGTGCCACAATTTATTGACGTGGAAGACAAAATTTTTGGTCCAATCACAACCCGCCAGTTTGTGATATTATTAGTGGGAGGTCTTTTAATTTTTATCGCCTACAAATTAGCGGATACAGCTCTTTTTATTTTTTTGTTAGCGCTCATTGGCGGAATCTCACTCACACTTGCCTTTGTTAAAATTAATGGGCAAGCGTTCCATTATTTTTTACTTAATATTTTGCAGACCATGCGTCGGCCAAGTCGACGCATCTGGAAGAAAGAGTACAGCAAAGTTGAGCTCGAGTATGCAATCAAGTCCAGCAAGATTCCTGAAGCAGCGCCCAAAGAAACAACACACCGAAGGACCTCGGCGACGCGCATTCGTGATTTGTCATTGATGGTGAATACTGGTGGGTATTATAAAGGAGAGGAGTGAGCGAAATGGATTATTATTGAGCGAACGAAATGAAAATATTTTTTCATTTCGTGAGTGGTGGCAATAATCCAATTTCCGAACGAGCGAGTTTATATAGCGTAGCAAATATAAAGGAGAGGAGTGAATTTTCTTGGTTGTCATTCTGAGCAAAGCGCCATGCCTACCTATACCTACCGGCAGGCAGGCGGCAGGCAGGAAGAATCTAAGCCAAGCCGTTAAAATAACCCACGTAGATCTTTCGCTACGCTCAAGATGACAGAAAAATGATGAAAACCTATGGAAAATAAACAAGCGGCCAAAAAGAAAAAGCATGCCATCTCGGTCCAACAACATTTGTTGATAGCCGAGATTAAGCAAGATACGGTAATCATGAAAGATGGCACCCTTCGGGCGGTTCTTTTGGCTTCGAGTATTAATTTTGCTTTAAAAAATGAAGATGAACAAAACGCAATTATCTCCGCGTATGTTGGTTTTTTAAACTCGCTTGATCACCCGTTGCAAGTGATCATCCAGTCCCGGCGCCTGCAAATCAAGCCATATTTGGAGCGTCTGATTGAGCAGGAACGTAAACAAAGTAACGAACTTCTTCGCACGCAAATTGCCGATTATCGTTCGTTTATTTCCGAATTGGTAACGCTGGGAGAAATAATGAGTAAACAATTCTACGTCATCGTTCCGTATGATCCGCTTTCAAATAAAAATAAAAGTTTTTGGTCACGCCTTGGCGAAGTACTCAACCCTGGCGGGGCAGTGCGTCTGAAAGGGGAGCGATTTTTGAAACGCAAGCATGATCTTGATGCGCGCGTTCGACAAGTTGAGGGCGGGCTGACTGGCATCGGACTCACCCTCGCTCGGCTTGACACGCAATCACTTATCGAGTTATTTTTTTCCACCTATAATACCGATATTGCGCTTTCGGAGGAATTGCCGCCGCTTAATAAATTACAAACTGAAGAACTGTAATTCGTATGGCTTTCAAACCTGTCACCGCTGCTGTCCCTCCTAGTAAAAGAAAAATGAGCGCTGAGAAAAAACGGGAAGCTGAACAAACAAGCGAACAATTGATAACGCTTGAGGAGGAGCGAACCTACCGCGAAGGCGTGGTGGCTATTCGCGACCTCATCGCTCCGGCCTCTTTTAGCGTAGAATCGAGTTTTTTGCAACTTGGCACTGCTTTTTGTCGCACTATTTTCGTGGTTAGCTATCCGCGCTATATATCCATCGGCTGGAGCTCGCCCATAATAAATTTGTCCATCACGATGGACATTGCGATGTATTTTTATCCGGTAAAGTCGGCTGTTATTTTGAAACAGTTGAAAAATAAAGTGGGCGCCTTGGAAGCGCAAATTAATGCCGACGCCGAAAAAGGTGCCCCCCGTGACCCTCTGCGTGAAACGGCCCTGCGTGATGCGGAAGAATTGCGCGATAATTTGACACAGGGGACTGAACATTTTTTCCAATTTGCTTTTTACGTTACCATTTACGCCGACGCCAAAGAAAAATTGGACCAAATTTCCGAGGACATTGAAAGTATTTTTGGCTCTAAGCTCATTTCCAGCCGTAAAGTATTGTTTCAAGCCGAACAAGGTTTCAATTCCACGTTTCCTCTCTGCAACGATGAGCTCATGATTGCTTTCAACATGAACTCGAGCCCGATCGCTGCTTCGTTTCCTTTTATTTCCGCCGAATTGACCTCGGATGAAGGCATTTTGTACGGCATCAATCGCCACAACAATAGTTTGATTTTGTTTGATCGTTTTTCTCTGCAAAATGCCAACATGGTCGTTTTTGCCACATCCGGCGCCGGGAAAAGTTATGCCGTCAAATTGGAAATATTGCGTACGATGATGATGGGCACCGACATTATCGTCATTGATCCGGAAATGGAATACAAACATTTATGCGACGCAGTCGGCGGAACCTATATCAACATTTCTCTTTCCTCAGAAAGCAAAATTAATCCGTTTGATTTGCCGCGGCCAATCGGACAGGAGGTATCGGTCGACGATATTATCCGTGGCGCAGTCATTACGGTTAAGGGGTTGCTCCGTATCATGCTCGGGGGACTTACGACTGAAGAAGACGCCATCATTGATCGGGCCTTGATTGAAACGTACGCCAAAAAAGATATTACCAGCAATGTTGACCTCTCCACCGTCGAGCCTCCTATTATGCAGGATTTGGGTGAAATATTGGAAGGCATGGAGGGGGCAGGACAGCTCGTCTTAAAATTGAAAAAATATACTGAGGGGACATTCAGCGGTTTGTTTAACGCCCCGACCAACGTCGACATGAAGAACCAACTCGTCGTCTTTAGCGTCCGTGATCTTGAAGATGAATTGCGGCCGATTGCCATTTATGCCGTCATTAATTATATTTGGAATGTAGTTCGTTCCGAACGGAAAAAGAGGATCATGGTAATCGACGAAGCCTGGTGGCTGATGCAGCATGAAGACAGCGCCCGTTTTATTTATGCCCTCGTGAAACGCTGCCGGAAATATTTCTTGGGGGTCACCACTATTACGCAAGACGTCAATGACTTTTTACGTTCGCAATATGGTCAAGCAATTGTGACAAACTCGGCACTGCAGCTCCTGATGAAACAGTCGCCGGCGGCGGTTGACTTGGTCCAAAAGGTTTTTATGTTAACTGAGAGCGAAAAATATCTGCTTTTGGAAAGTGCTGTTGGCGAGGGGATCTTTTTCGCCGGTTTGAAACATGCCGCGATCAAGGTGGTAGCATCGTATACGGAAGACCAAATCGTGACCACCAACCCGGAGCAGTTGATTGAAATCGAACAGGCCAAGAAAGAATTTGAAGCACAGCAACAGTAATTTTTGTAACTAATTTTCTCCCTATGTCATTACGTACCCGCATTTTCATCATTGTCAGCCTCGGTGTTCTAGCTATCCTGGGGGTTAGTCTGCTTATTTTATTGTTCTCTCGCTCCCATTCGGCCGCCCCGAGTCCGAGCGGTCCAACCACGACGACGCCAAGCAACGTGATCGATAACAGTAATTTTAATCAAACTGTTTTGCCTGGCGCCACCATTACACCGCCGCCGTCTGGCGTGCCGGTGAAGGCACAAACATCACTCGAAACCGAGCAGACCACCGTAAAGCAACTGGCAAAACTTTTTATTGAACGTTACAACAGCTACTCAACGCAAAATAATTCACAAAATATTTTGTCCGTCCAAAATCTTGTGACCCCAGCTTATTGGCAAAAGTTGAGCGGTTATATTGGACAGTCCGAGCCGAGTTCATTTACCGGCGTTACCACGGTTGTTCTCAGCACGAGCATAGACTCCTGGCAGGATACCTCGGCGGCTCTGACACTCAAAACGCAACGTGTCATAAATAACAATGGCGTTACGACCGTCACGTATCAAACCTACACCGTTTCCATGGTCAAGCAAAATAGTTCGTGGCTCGTGAGCAACTACGCCAGCGTGAAAAGCTGAAACTTATGACAGGGAGGGGGATACTTACTTTTTTCCAGGAAATTTTATTTCCCCATTTTTGCGTTGCCTGCGGGAGCGATGGCAGCTGGTGGTGCGATTCTTGCCGCCAGAAGGAAAAAATAAGTTTACATTTTTCTTGTCCGACGTGTGGAAGCGTCTTAAAAGACGAGGGCTTATCTCAGCATCGCTGCCCCGGAAATTTAGATGCGATTATCACCATTTTTCCGTATGTGCCAAGGCATCCGGCGGCAACCCTCATTCGAGCGTTCAAATATCATCAAGGCAGAAGTTTGGTAACTCTTTGGCAAGATGTGTTAACGAAGGTCTCATTTCTTTTTGTCAAACAAAAAGAATTTACTATCATTCCTGTTCCACTGCATGAATCACGTCTTCGCTCTCGCGGCTATAATCAAGCCGAGCTCATCGCACGATTGGTAGCGGAGCGTGCGAGTGTACCTCTCGATTCCAGCAGCCTCAGGCGCGTGCGCCCGACCGCCCAACAGGCAAAATTAAAAATCATGAATGAACGTCAGCAAAATGTCAGCGGCGCTTTTCGTTGGGTTGCTCCAGCGGCACCAAAACGCGTATTTTTGGTTGATGATGTCTTCACCACGGGCGCAACTATGCAGGAATGCGCGGGCAGCATCAAGGCTGCCGGCGCTGAAGAAGTAATTGGTTTCGCGCTAGCGCACGGTTGAGGTAACAATACGTTGCCAAATCAGGGCCAGTGGATCTTGGTAGACAAGTTTCCAGTCATGCGACGTAGCCAAATCATTCTCGAGCTGGGTCGGTTGCGCCGGCGCCTCACCGGGAAGGTTGTTGCTCCCAAAAATAAACCGGTTGATGGCATCCGGAGTGCCGCTGTAGCCGGTGAAGTCTCTCTGCAAAAGGATAAAATTCGCTGGTGTTTGTTCAATAGCGGCGAGTCCTCCCGGATCGAAACGAAGCGCGCGATATTTTTGAAAAAGCAATTCGCCGCTTGGCAGCCGCCAGGTTGCAGTCCCTCGCCCGTCGATATACAGGGGAACATTGGGCAGCATCCAATCAAGAAAGCCTCCCCAGCGGAATTCATTGAACAAAATAACTGGCGTTTGTTTTTCGGTCTTGACCAAAAATTCTGCCGCTGCCAGCGGAAAACCATTGGCCGAGAGCAGGGCCTGATCGTGCCAAACGTCTTGGGTAAGGTGAAGCGTTGAGCCAAAAGAAAATAAAATAAAAACAACCAGAACAAAGTATTCGCCGTAGGGACCAAAAAAGACCAGTGTCTTTTTTGGAGGGGGGAATGCTCTTCGCCAGCCGTTCTTCACTTCTTCCAAGGTGATCGCCAGAATCGGCACTGCAATGAGCATAAGATAGATCATGTTACGTTTGTAGCGCCAGGCCGAGTAGAAGAATGCCGCAAACAACAGAAACTGCGGCAGCGTCAGGCGACGTTTTACGATTCCAAGAATGGCAAGCGCCGCGACAACGGAGCCGATGATAAGCGGAATCCAAAAAATCGGGTAGGTATAACTTGGCAGCCACTCGTTGATGAATTGTTGATAATAGGTAGTACTGAAATAAGAAAAGACTTCGCGCCAAAGGCCAAAGCCGTAGGGGTTAAGCAGCGTGGCTAGCAGCGAAATACCGGCAAACACCGCAACATTTTTATAATCAACTTTTGACCAATGCGACGTCAGGCGAAGCTGCGGCCAGCGAAGCGTCAAAAAATATGCTCCGGCATTGCCGACCAGGTAGATGGCAATTATGATAAAACCCAAAATCCAGCTGCCGTGCATGGCCGCCCAAATCCAAAATAACGCCGGCCAGGCATAATAATATTTTTTACCAGGAATTTTTTCGAGGCAAAGGAGCAACAGAATCGAGAAAAGGGGAGCGATGACCGTCGATCGCGGCAAAAGAATATAACTAATCGACCAGAGGGCAACCATGGCAATAAAAAGAGCGCTTGGCGTCAGTTTTTTTTGCCCCAGATAAATAGCCAAAACAAAAGCTGTCCAGATAGCCAAGCCAATAAGAATAACTAAAAAATTATAGCCGACGGTGTGATATACGAACCAAAAAATAAGATCGCTGCCCCACTCGTGGTTAACATAGGGAAGACCGGCATAACTCCAGGTATAGGAATCGGTGTAGGGAAAATGGCCGCTGGCGATTTGCTGTCCGAAACGAAGATGCCAGCCGAAGTCACCGTCAAAGCCGCGTGAAATCAGGCTGATGGACAAAAGCGCTCCGGCCAGGATGAGCAAGATGATGACGAAACGTTTCATAATGCCCTTTAGTATAGCATATTTAGCATACTTGACTAAGCTGTAATTTTTGCTACAATAATGGCTACAAAATCACAACAAATGGAGAGGTGGCCGAGTTGGTTGAAGGCACCACACTGCTAACGTGGCAGGGTCTAAAAAGCCCTCGCGAGTTCGAATCTCGCCCTCTCCGCAGATCGCGACAAAGTGAGTGTAACTGCTCACTTTTTTGCTTAGTATAGGGTTTTTTATTTAGTTCGAACCGCAAATATTTTGCTTCAATCGGTTTTATTTCATCTTTCACCGGAACAAGCCATTTATGCGGTGTAATCGTTAATTTTCTATCACTCATTACTTGGTTAGAACCGACTTGTAACACCACCGTTTTTTTATCTTTCGGCGTACCCTTATTAAAGTTAATTCGTGCTCGTGTCCCGTACTCAATTTTTTTAATCTTCTCGTCAAACTCGCTGCCTTTCTTCTTCACCTCAATAATCTTTTGCGACAGCCGGACAATCTCTTTTTCATAGTCGTTGCGTTGGGTCGTAAATTCATCATCAGGGATTAAGCCTTTACAGCTTAATTTCGTCAGGTTAATTTTTTCGAGCTTCAGTTTTTCAATCGCTTTTTCAAGATTTCCGATAGCGTCCTTGTCAGTATTAGGGTGAGCTTTCTTATCTTCCTCAACAATCTGAAAAAACAGCTTTTTAAAATCTTCTTGAAACTCATAATTGGCTAATTCAGCGTCTATCTGTTTCTCAAGTTCCCTTACCTCAACGGCAGGTTGTAAACATTTATAAGACGTTTTTCTGTGCGAACAACGATAATAAGTATATTCTGTCTGCTTGCCAGTACTCTTAATAATTTTCTTTTTCAAATCGGCGGATACGGAACAGCCACATTCAGCACAGCGGATTATACCGGTGTATGCAAAATCATTTTTCTTGTTGCGTGGTTTGCCTTGCCGTCCGAGCAAAAATTGAATCCGGTCATATTCCTCTAGTGTTATCATAGCTGTATGCTTGCCCTGTTTTTGTTTACCGTTGTACTCGATAATTCCGGCGTAAAACAAATTGGTAAACATTCGGTACAGCGAGCTACGGGACAATCTGCCGTTCTTTACCCGGGTCGTAAAATTCCATTCGTTATTGAGCTTGTCCAAAACTTCCGGAACGGAATAATTACCGCTAAGCATGAGATCAAAGGCTTTCCGAACTGTCTTAAAACGTGTTTCGTCTACCTCAATGGTGCTGTAACCGTTCTGTCGTATATTTTTGTAACCATTCGGACACATATTGGCCTGCCAGCCCATTTCAAATTTCTTTTCCAAACCACGCCGGACATCCTTACCAAGTTTTGAAGAAAAATATTGTGATTGGCTCAACGCCATTTGTAACATCATGATCCCTTCGGGGGAATTATCAAAATTGTATGAGCCAAATTTGAGATCGTGGATAACGCCGGTACGGACTAAATAGGTAATAGTTGAAGCATCAATTTCATTCCGGCTAAGTCGGTCAGGGTGCCACGCAATAATGCCGGTAGCCTCGCCTTTGCGTATCCGTTTCACCATATCCTCAAATACTGGCCGGTTGTATGGCTTAAAAGCCGAGTGCCGTTCTTCCAAAATATCGACTATCTCAACTCTGCCAAACAGCTCTTTCACTTTATCTATTTGGCTATCAATGGATAACGCCTGTCGTTCTTCGCCCTCGCTCGACTTGCGGACGTAGGCAAAGTATTTAATTGTTTTTTCTTTGCTCATACCGTTATATTAGAAACAAAAAAGGGCAGCCCTGGCTACCCGACACAAATAATCGAAAGACTATTTCATCGGCAGGACTGCCCACCTCTGGTATGAAATAAAAAAGCTTTCGATTGGTTGGATTGTGTCAGGTAGCCACCATATAGTATCACATTACGTTATTTTTTCAAGGGCGTTAAAACGCTTTATATCATCGTTGGTTATTGGTCTGTAGACAATCTCATTTAAGTTTACCATTGCAATACATTGTTTTAGAGCCTCATCATGGCTTAGGTCTTCATGGTATATTTTCTTATACAATCTTTGGAACTCCAAAATGTGGTGTTCCTGAACTCGAATAGGCATTGTTTCCGCTTCTGCTAACCGGCACATCCTCGACTAGGGAATATGCCGAGTAATCAACCACCCCAGTGTATTCGCTGGAAAATGTCTTTTCAAAAATAGGCGTTTTCGACTTAACGTATTTATTGAA
>JAJYIJ010000066.1 GCA_021790135.1 bacterium
TATACCGAAAGGTATTGAGAGTTCGAATCTCTCACCCTCCGCTCTCAAAATTATTTTCTTCTTCTCTTGACAAAATAAATTTTGCTCTTGCACCCTGCACTTCACTGTTTTATACTAACAGAAAAGGTCGGGGGCTTTTTAATTTTAAATCAAATTTTTATGCAAAAATTAAATGTCAAAGCGTTCACGTTGTCGTGGGCTATTTGTTTTGGTGTGTATTTTCTTGCCCTTGGTTGGATCGCCATGTCCGGTTGGGGCGTGCAACTCGTTGACGTGCTTTCATCGCTCTATATCGGCTACGCGCCGACGTTCGTTGGAGCCATTATCGGCGGCATCTGGGCTTTTTTCGATTGGGGTATCGGGGCGCTCATTATCGCTCTTATTTACAACGCGCTCGCCAAGTAGCGAGGGGGTTTGAAGGAGGGATTGTATGAACAACCTAATTTATCGGGAGTGGCTGTACGGTTTAATATCAGAAGCCGTATTTTTTGTATTTTTGTATTACGTACAGTCGCTCCTCAGAATTCAGGGCAATCTGTGGGTGAGCGCTTTCTGGCTTTGGCTGCTTGTTAATATTATGATTATTTATTGTCCCTTGATTCGGAAATGTTATAAGTAATGATTTTGTTTCAAAGAAGGAGAAGAAAAGAACAAGGATTAGATTTGTTTTTGTAGGTGTGGATAAGTGTGTTTAAGGTAATCGTACGAAAATGTTACTATAGAAATAGAGCACAGCATAAATTAATATTTAAGTCTGAAAAATTTTTTTAGACTTTTAGTCCAATGATAGTGCCTAAACTATGGAGGGATTTTTCCAAGCGAGAAAATCAGTTAAAGAGGAAGAATAAAGAAGCTCACTCGTGAGGTGAGTTTTGTTATTTATATGCCATACAAAAATTTATTTTCTGAAGGTTTAATTGGACATTTGCGTACCAAAAATAGGCTGGTCATGCCGCCGATGGTGCGCAATTATGCCGATCCGGAAGGGCGGGTGACCCCGCGTTATCTTGAACATATCAGGCGAATCAGCCAGGGAGGAGTGGGAACAATTATTCTGGAAGCAAGTTTTATCAGTCCAGAAGGAAAAGGATTTCGGAATGAACTTGGCATTAACAGTGATGACTTGGTGCCTGGTTTAAGCGATTTAGTAAAAGCCGCTCATGAGCATGATGTGCGTATCGGCCCACAGCTTTATCATGCCGGAAGGCAGACATCGGCGAAGGTGACGGGCGCCCAGCCCTTGGCACCATCGGCCGTTCCGGATCCTTCAAGCGGAGAAATGCCCCGTGCGTTGACAACTCCGGAAATCGCTCGCTTGGTGCAGGAGTATGGCCGCGCCGCGGCTAGAGCGAAGTCGGCTGGCTGCGACTTTGTGGAAATACATGGAGCGCACGGGTATTTAATTACTCAGTTTTTGTCGCCATTCAGCAATATTCGCGAAGATGAGTACGGCGGATCATTTGAGAATCGTTTTCGTTTTCTGCATGAGGTTTATTTGTCGGTACGCAAAGCGGTCGGGAATGATTTCCCGGTGACAGTCCGTTTGTCGGGCGACGAGTTGGTCGATGGCGGAATTAGTATTGAGGACACCATTCAAGTGTCCAGAGAGCTAGAGAAACTCGGCGTCGCTGCCGTGCACATTTCCGCTGGCAATTATGCTTCCTATGCATCCGGTTTGATGATTCCGCCGATGGCAATTGCTGATGGGCCACTGGTGTATTTGGCGGAGGCGGTGAAAAAGACTGTCAAAATACCGGTGATTGCCGTTGGAAAAATTCGTAGTCCTGAGTTGGCTGAGCAGGTTTTGGCCGATGGCAAGGCAGATTTTATCGCGATTGGGCGTACCTTGCTGGCAGATCCTGACTGGCCGAATAAAGTCAGGGAGGGGAGAGAAGAAGAAGTGATGCCCTGCTTTGCCTGTAATCAGGGTTGTATTACGCGGCTTTTTGCTCAAGAAGAAGTATGGTGTACGGTTAATCCGGAAACGAGTCGAGAAAAAGAATTTAGTCAGCCGCCAAAGAAAAAAAAGAAAGTAGTTGTCGTCGGCGGCGGCCCGGCCGGTATGTCAGCCGCCAAGACGGCGGCACTGCGTGGGCACAGGGTGGTTTTATTCGAAAAAGAGAATTATCTCGGTGGCCAATTATTGCTAGCTGGGGCAGTGCCACATCGTCAAGGTTGGCGCAGGTTGGGGGTAAAATTATCGGAAGATTTAAAACGCTTAGCGGTTGATGTCCGTTTGAAGTCGCCGGTGAAAGCAAACCTTATCAAAGCGGAAAAGCCGGACATCGTGGTGCTTGCCACCGGATCGACGCCAGGCCTGCCACCTATCCCGGGGGCGGAAGGTGAAATGGTTTACTTTGCCCGTGATGTGCTGATGGGTCGTGCAAAAGTAAAAGGAAACTGTGTGTTAATTGGCGGAGGATCTAGTGGTGTTGAAGTAGCCGAATTTTTAGCAGCGGCTGGTCATCCGGTGACCGTTGTGGAAATTTCAAGCCAACTTGCCGCTCATATGCCAGTGGATGAACGGGCGCTGTTATTGAAGCGCCTCGAAGCATGGCACGCCATTATCCTAACTGAGAGTGATGTAAAAAGAATTGATGCTGGCGAAGTTGTTGTTAGTGTCAATGGAGTAGAGCGGCGCGTGCCGGCGGACACGGTTGTCCTTTGTATTGGCTCCCGTCCGGAAGCCGCCTTGGCAGAAGAGTTGCGAAGTTTAAGCCTGGAATTCAAAATTGTTGGTGATGCGAAGCAACCGCGCAATGTAACAGAAGCGATGGCCGAAGGAGCTCTGGCCATTTTAAGTCTGTGAAGCCGGAAGAGTTTTAAGCATTTGATTTAAGAGGAGGGGGGTGATAGAATATGTTGACGAATCACATTTATAATTTGATGCAACAAACTGTAACAGAAAGTAAGAGCCTGTCGCGGATCAAGCAGCGTTATTTGAGTGACAGTAAAGAGTGCGCCAGCTGCAAGGCTTTTTGGGAGAAAATGATAACGGAAAAGGAGAGCACCCTGAAAGAGTTAACCAGCATGTTAAAAAAATGTTGGGAGAAATAAGGCACTATGAGCAAACAAGCAGAAAAAAAAGTTTTGATTGTGGAGGACGATGCCCTTTTGCTTAAGGTGCTAACGGAGCGTTGCCAGGAAGCCGGTTTTAAAGTTGATTTTTTGACCAGCGGGCTGAATGTTACAGAGAAAGCGAAAAAAGAACATCCTACTGTTATTTTGCTCGATCTTATTCTGCCAGGGCTAGACGGTTTTGGGGTTTTACGGGAGTTAAAGGCGGAAGCGGTCACGGCCGCGATTCCAGTGGTGGTTATGTCGAATTTGAGCGATGCAAGCGAAGTCAAATCAGCGATGGCGCTCGGGGCAGAAACTTTTTTTGTAAAAGCGGCCACGTCGGTCGACCAGATTATCGCTTTCATAGAGAAGAAAGTATCGAAAACTTAATTTGTTATTTAGAAGGGGGTAATTATATGCCGTCATATGAGCGTAAGACCAGCGACCATCTTGTTGATTATCGAAGATGATGAAATACTTTTGCGGGCGTTGCATCTTTTATTTCATGAAGAGAAGTATGTCATTTCTTCGGCAACCGATGGGGAAAGTGGCTTACGCTTGGCGGAACGGCTGAAGCCAAACTTGATTCTTCTTGATTTGCTGCTACCAAAGATGGATGGATTTGCTTTTTTGCAGGCTTTGAAGGCGAACCCGGCTTTGAAAAAAATTCCAGTGATTATTTTGTCGAATTTAAATGGTGCTGAAACAATTGCGCGGGCGAAGGGATTGGGGGCGGAAGATTATTTCGTAAAGGCAAATACGGATTTAAAAATATTAGCAGAAAAAGTTAAAAAAATAATTAGCAGCCATGCTACAACAACGATGGCTTAACGTTGTATTGCTTTTGAGTAATCGAATTTTTTTGCAAAAGCAAAAACTGATGGGCGCTGAGGGGGCGAGAGTGATCGTGAGCGTCTTCGTTTTATTTTGTCTGGAATTGATTTTAATGGTGGTGGCGTTGCCTTTGTATGTCGGGATGCAGCCGGAAAAGGCAATTGCGTATTTAGAAAAGAAAAAGGGTTACGGAGAAGTTACTTTTAACTATTCGGTGCGCCGACTGCTTTCCTTGGCGCTATTTGTCGTTTTGATTATTTTTGGTTTGGTCAAACTATCCGCTATTTTATTGGTACCAAGAGTGGGTGGCCCCTTAGAGCTCTATCATGTTGTTGACCTCGGAGCCGCGCCAACAAGTAGCGTTGCTTTGGCAAGTCAATCGATTGATATCCAAACTGCAACTGTCTCAAAAACATTGCCGCCACCGCAGCTGACGCTCGTGCAGCATTTGCCAAATGATAATTATGTTTTTTCCGGCGTAGCCGAGCCAGGTACCACGGAAGTTTTGTTTCTCGGACAGCCGCAGCCGACGATATATTACGGAACGAGCGACCAGAGCGGTCATTGGGTAATAACGCAAGATAGTCGATATTTCAAATTGAGCGACGGGAATCATGGTGTTACCATGTTTTCCTATGATCCCTCCAGTCACATTCGGAGCGATTTTAGCAATACTCAATATTTTAAAGTGGCACCGACCTGGCCTGAAATACTTTTCAAACTGGCGGACGCGCTGCTTGATTTTGTAATAGTGGCGGTGGTCATTGCGGGCGTGTTTTTGACTATTTTAACTGATTGATCAACAATTATGTTGACTCGCTGGCTTGATATTTATCTACATTTTTCCGCTTGGCTTTTTTCGCTCAAGCGGAAACTGGCTGATACAAGCGTCGGTTTTTTTGCCATTATTTTTTATACGGGCGCCCTCATTTTTTTGGAAATAATTTTTTTGATTATTTCGCTGCCCTTTTTTATTTTGATTCCTCCAAAGAAGTTGCAGCTCGAGCAGTCAGTCGAAAAGGTATCGGCCTACACGAAACGACGTCGGGTTGGTTTGACTACGCTTTTGAGTGGCGGCGGCATTTTGTTGATAAAATTTGTTTTATTGGCATTGGTGCCCGCGCTTTTGATTGGAGCCGCCCAGCTCTTTGCGGATACACAGAGTTGGCTTTTTACGACCCCGAGTAATTACACGTATGATACCTCCACAATTGAAATAACCGGCGGGGTGGCACAGTTGATAGATACCGGCACAACCACTTCCGGCACCGGGACCAATCCTGGCTTTGATAGTGGTTCAACTGGTTGGACTTTTAAAAGTTGGTTAGATGGCGGAAAAGTTACCGGCCACTACCATTCGACCGGTGGCAATCCCGGCGGCTACATTGATGTGGCAATGGCTGATGCGCAGAACAAGACGATGGCTGGTTTTTGGTATGAGCCGTTTACTACCACGGTAAGCTCGCCGGATACAGCCACCGTTAGTTTTGATTGGGCGTCACTTGCTGCCTCGCTCCCTGGCACGCCAACGGATTATGAGGTGTATGTTTTTGTGGACACGTCAAACGCCAATCCAACTCTTGGCCAGCAGGTCTGGTCTAGTGGCCAAATCAGCGGCACAACCGGCTGGACTAATACCGGCGCAATCGACATCACGAGCAAAGTTACCACCGCGCGCACCTATTATTTAAAAGTAGTGGCGTATCTAAAGAGTCCGGCCTCTCCTAGCGGGACATACAGCGCCACGGTCGGTTTTGACAACATTCAAGTCGCCTGGAGTAAAACCACGCATATTTACGCCAGCAACAGTCCGAGCATTTATCCAAACACGTCTTTATCGGCTCCTAAAATTGTCAGCTGGAATTCATTTGTTGAAGCGG
>JAJYIJ010000067.1 GCA_021790135.1 bacterium
AAAATCGTCAGCTGCACGAAATGGCCTTGATCCGTTCGTTAGAACCGTGACGTTGAGACTGTGTCTTTGCTGTGAGGACACCTGAAAGAAACGCGTAATTTTTGCTGCCATGTCATTGTACCAATACGGAAGGCTGTCCTGATAAGAAATATATGGAGCTGGTGGGGGCGTGAGCGGAACAGCGCTTTTATATATTTTAAGCCAGTACACGACAGTTGAACGGCTTATTTTGTTGGAAAAAAACGAAAGCGTCGGCAGCATCAATTCAGCCGCCTGGAATAACAGCCAAACCTTGCATGTTGGTGATATCGAGACAAACTATTCAATCGATAAGGTCAAACAAGTCAGACTAGCCTCAATGATGGTTCGGCGATATGCTGATCATTTAGAAGAAGCGGCGCGTCGTTCCATTCTATTTCCCACGCCGAAGATGGTGCTAGCCATCGGGCGGATGGAGGTTGAACGTTTGGAAAAGCGCTATGTCGCGCTCAAATCTATTTTTCCTCGGTTGGAAAAGTTGGATAGGACGGGAATCACCAAAATTGAACCGGCGGTGATGGAGGGACGCGATCCTGAGCAGCCGATTATGGCGCTTTTTAATCCTGAAGGGTATGCGGTACATTTTGGCGAGCTGGCGAAGTCGTTCGTCAAAGAGTCGCGTCCGGATAATGGCAGATGTATCGAGGTTCAGCTTCAGCAAAAAGTTTTACATATTGCGAAACGTTTGGATGGCTCATATGAATTAACAACAAAGGCGGGGCTGATTATTGCCCGCGTCGTGGTGGTCGATGCCGATTCGTATTCACTTGGGTTCGCTAAGGCGCTTGGCTACGGGCAAAATTTTTCGCTGATCCCGATTGCAGGTAGCTTTTATTTTTCTGCTAAAAAATTGCAGGGCAAAGTATACACACTTCAAGAACCGAAACTTCCGTTCGCCGCCGTGCACGGCGATCCGGATATTCTCATTTCAGATACAACGCGCTGGGGGCCAACAGCGGAGTTTATCCCTGTTTTAGAGAGCCGTAATGCGCGGACTGTTTTTGATTATTTTAAGACCTCCGGACTCAATCGTTGGCGTACGTGGAAAAGTTTTTTTGTCATTTTGCTCGAGCCGATCCGTTTTTGGTATCTAGCCAGGAATATTTTATATATTTTACCGGTTGTCGGAAAATATTTTTTTCTTTCCAGCGTGCGAAAAATTGTCCCATCGATGCGGGGGCGAGATTTGAAACGTGCCCGCGGCTTTGGCGGCATGCGTCTGCAGCGTGTTGATATTACGAAGAGTGAACTGCAACTCGGCGAAGGGAAAATTGTCGGCGACAGTATTATTTTTAATATGACACCATCGCCGGGCGCGAGCGTTTGTTTGTATAATGCTTGGCGTGATACCGAAAAAATTATGGAGTTTTTGGCCGGACAGTATCACTTTGATCGTGAGCGCCTGGTGCACGATTTGTTTGAAGAAAGCGGGTTTGAGAAAGGAGATATCTCTTTAAAACAATCGTATTCGTCCTAGATTAATTCTTATTATTTTATTTTAAATTATGCGGCGTCAGACAGTGCTTTTCATTTTTTTTCTTGCTCTGCCAATTTTTGTTAGTTGTTCGCCTTCCACGATGCGTCCTGCTAACAAAAGAATGGATTCAAATCAGACGTCCCAATCTATTCCCGCAACTTCTTCGAAATTGAAGGATCAATCATCACAACAGCCCGCCAGTGGAAAAAGTGATTCAGTCACGACCAGCTCAGCAGCGACTTTGCCGCAATTGACGCATGTTGCCTTGGTTGTCTTGGAAAATCGCTCCTACGATCAGGTGGTGAATAATTCGGAAATGCCTTATTACAACAGTTTATTACGGCGTTACGGTTTGGCCACAAATTATTTTGCCACGACGCATCCTTCAATTGGTAATTATTTTATGCTGACGACCGGCCAGATCGTGACCAGGAACGATTCTTTTTCCGGAACGACGGCAGTCAACAGTATTGTTGATGTGTTAACACAAGCTGGCAAGACGTGGAAGGCCTATGCCGAAGGCCTACCAAGCGTTGGCTACATTGGCGGTTCGAAGGGCCGCTATCTTAAGCGCCACAATCCCTTTGCTTATTTTGTTTCTGTCCAGGCAAGCACGACCGAGCGCCTGAACCTTGTGCCAGCGAGTGAATTATCCGTTGATATCGCCAAAAATGCATTGCCGAATTTCGCTTTCATTATTCCGGACGCCTGCAATGACGCCCATGACTGCAGCTTGGCCACCGCTGATCGCTGGCTGCAACAACATATTGATCCACTTATCACGGATTCCAAATTCAAACAGTCAGGTCTTTTGATTATTGTATTTGATGAGGGTCGAGAGGATGACCGTTCGCATGGTGGGGGACACGATTCAGTACTATTGATAGGCGATAGCGTCAAACCAGGCTACCAGTCTGAGGTTTTCTATCAGCATCAGAATATATTGCGTACGATTTTGCAAGTTTTAGGGGTTCCAAATTATCCCGGTGCGGCTGCTACGGCAACGCCAATGGATGATTTCTTTTTATCGCCGTAGGTTATGCGGCCGGCACATTTTTGTGCTGCGGGCGTTTTTTTAGTTTTTCGGCACACGTTCGGCAGCGGCCGAAAAATTCGAGGGAGTGTTCAAAAATTTCAAATTTATTTTTTTTCCAAATAGTTTCTTCCTGTTTTTTTAAATCAGTCGGGAAAAAAATGTTGGTGATTTTTCCGCAGTCAAGACAGACCAGATGATGATGATGGGCAAGCCCATGAGCCAGCTCGTAGCGGACGCTGCGTTCGCCCAGGTGGATCGCCCTAATCAAGCGGCGAGAAAGAAGCGATTCTAACTGGCGATAGACGGTCGTTTTATTGATAGTGAGTTTGAACTTTTTTAGCTCGTGCAAAATTTCTTGAGGCGATTGGGGAGTCGGGCTACGGCCTAGCACTTTAAGAATGGCTTGACGTGCCGGCGTCAATCGTTGCCCGCGGCGGGCGGGTGTTTTTAAGGGTGAAAGCATAGACGACTAGCTAAATGCAACTTTGTTGCATTCGCAGCGTATCATTTTCAGTTTACCGCTGTCAAGATTGACCGCAGCATTTTAAGTGTTACTATACTATAACTCGGGCGCATGTCCAGCCCGAGTAGGGAGACAGGAGAATGTCTGGGGGAAAAAATACCATCCTGGTCGTTGATGATGACCGGGATCTTCTGGAGGCGCTTCGGTGTCTCCTGGAGGAAAAAGGATGGAACGTGGCTGAGGCGAAGGACAACGCCGAAGCCAAACGCAGGATTAAAGAGATTGGAGAAAAGCTCGGTCTGGTCGTTACTGATGGGATTCTTCCCGACGGTTCGACCTGGTCGGACTTTCTTCCGTTCCTGCGTGCACGGTTCGTTGGCCCGGTGATCGGATTGTCCGCCACTAACCCGGACAAGCTCGTCGCTGCCGGTGTCGACGTTGCCCTGCAGAAGCCGATTGAAGCAAACGAGTTTTTGCGACTCGTCAGCGCTTTGACGGCTTAAGGCAGTCGGCAGAACACAACTGAGGAGGGGAGCCGGGGCGCTGAACGCGTTCCCGGCTCCCACCAGCTGTCTATCTTTTGAATCTTGTTAAAAATTGAAAAATGTGATACGCTAGCGAAGCCACTACTAGGCTTTATTTTTATTTTAGCGAAGCTGGGCGTAACTTGTTAAGCAAAATGTATGTCTTTTTTGACCAAAATTTTTGGCGATCCGAACGCGAAAGTCGTTAGGGAGATTCGGCCGATCATTGACGCAATCAACGGAATGGAAGCGTCGATTCAAGGTTTGTCGGATGAAGAGTTAAAAGCGAAGACGCCAGAGTTTAAAAAACGTCTTGAAGAAGGGGAAAAACTCGATGATATCTTGCCCGAGGCTTTTGCGGTTGTGCGGGAAGCCTCACGTCGTTTGACGGGCATGCGCCATTTTGATGTACAGTTGATCGGTGGCATTGTTCTGCATCGCGGACAGATTGCGGAAATGCGCACCGGTGAAGGAAAAACGCTCGTGGCGACTCTGCCTGTTTATTTGAATGCCTTGTCCGGCAAAGGCGTACATGTCGTGACTGTGAATGATTACTTGGCCAAGCGCGATGCGGTTTGGATGGGACAAATTTATGATTTTCTTGGTCTCAGTGTTGGCATTATTCAAAATATGCTCGTCACGTACCGTTATTCGGCGACGGCTAAGAAAGCGAGCGAAGATCTGAGTGAGGGGAGTGCTACCGACAAGGAACGTGACGCCAAAGGAGCCTATAAAGTGGAGTATGACTATCTGGAAAAATGTACGCGCCAAGAAGCTTACAGGTGCGATATCGTGTACGGCACGAATAATGAATTTGGTTTTGATTATCTGCGCGATAACATGGTGCAGGATTTGAACCAAATGGCGCAGCGCGGTCTTCATTTTGCGGTCGTGGATGAAGTCGACTCAATTTTAATTGATGAAGCGCGAACGCCGCTCATTATTTCCGCGCCTGCTGAAGAGGCGGCGGATATTTATTATAAATTTGCTGATCTTGTTGATACTTTGGCAGAGCCAGACGACTATAGCGTCGACGAAAAATTACGTTCGGCCACTCTCACCGATGGCGGTATTAAAAAAATGGAAAAAGCTTTGGGCGTCGAAAATATATATACCGAAGGCGGCATGCAGACCGTCCACCATTTGGAACAAGCTTTGCGCGCCAGAGCTTTGTTTAAACGCGATCGTGACTATGTGGTTGAGAAGGGTGAGGTTATTATCGTGGACGAATTTACCGGCCGTAAGATGCCCGGTCGGCGCTATAGCGAGGGATTGCACCAAGCTATCGAGGCTAAAGAACGTGTGACGATCCAACGCGAGAGTCGGACGATGGCGACGATCACTTTTCAGAATTATTTTCGCATGTATACTAAGCTCGCCGGTATGACCGGTACGGCGCTTACCGAAGCGGAAGAGTTCGCTAAAATTTATAATTTGGAAGTAGTAGCAATTCCGACGAATAAGCCTAACCAACGCGTTGATCATCCGGACAGGATTTATAAAACTGAGGCGATTAAATTCAAAGCGATCGCTCTCCGGGTGCAGGAGCTACAGAAAGCCGGTCAGCCGGTGCTGGTTGGTACGATTTCCGTTTCTAAAAATGAGTTGCTCAGTCAGTATCTGGAGCAGGAAGGTATCAAGCACGAAATTTTGAATGCCAAAAATCATGAGCGTGAAGGTGAAATTATCGCCCAGGCCGGTCGGCCAGGAGCAGTGACCTTGGCGACAAACATGGCCGGCCGTGGCGTTGACATTATCCTTGGCGGCAACCCGCCTGAACCTGATTTGGCGGAGGCGGCACGGCAAGCGGGCGGTCTTTTCGTTATCGGCACGGAACGCCATGAGTCACGGCGTATCGACAATCAATTGCGTGGCCGCAGCGCTCGTCAGGGTGATCCGGGCGAAACGCAATTTTTTCTGTCGACCGAAGATGATTTGATGCGGATTTTTGCCGGCGAACGCGTGCGTCGCGTGATGCAAACTCTGCGTATTCCCGATGATATGCCCATTGAGCAGCGAACAATTACCCGTATTATCGAATCAGCCCAGAAAAAAGTAGAAGGTTTTCACTTTGACACCCGCAAACATTTGCTTGAGTATGACGATATTATCAATCGCCACCGGGAAGTCATTTATGGGAAACGTCGTACAATTTTGGAGACATTTGCCCGCCAGCGGGAGACTCTTCGCCAGGCAACAC
>JAJYIJ010000068.1 GCA_021790135.1 bacterium
CCGATCTAATGTTACGGCTCTCAATGAACGCAGCGGTCCGGGATTGCAGTATGATCATGTTGGCCAATTGACGGCGGGGGAGACAGAGTCGGTCTATGCCGAAGATAACGGCTGGCTGAAAGTTTCAACCGGCGACAGCTGGGTTGATGGATCCTATGTCACGAAAGAAGCTAACGCCGCGCTCTATCAAGCGACCGTCAACACGAATGTTTCATCCTTGAACGAGCGTTCTGGCCCCGCCGCAACCTATGGTCGCGTGGGCAGTTTAACGGCCGGCAATGTCGTTTCGGTCTATGCCGAAGATAATGGTTGGTTGAAGGTTTCAAGCAGCAATACCTGGGTTGACGGGCAGTATGTAACGAAAGGAACAACTAAAACAAGTTCTGCGAGCGCTTCGTCCCAAACAGCTACAGCTAATGTCGCACTTTATCAAGCGACCGTCAACGCAAATGTTTCATCCTTGAATGAACGTTCTGGTCCCGCCGCAACCTATGGTCGCGTGGGCAGTTTAACCGCCGGCAATGTTGTGTCGGTCTATGCCGAGGATAATGGCTGGTTAAAAGTTTCCAGCAGCAATACCTGGGTTGACGGGCAGTATGTAACGAAAGGGGCGGCTGCAAAACCGGCTGTTCATATTTCGAGTACCGTTAATCAGAGTGCTCCTGCCAGCGAATCGAAGGAGCCATCAGATGTCCCAGAATCCGCCGCTGTCGTGTCGGGTGACCCGGGAACGGAGACAACGCCAGCATATATGGCAGCGATCAAGCGGGCCAATGCTGATTGTCGCGTGTTGGCAGTTGGTTGTACTTCCTACAGTAAAACACCGCATTGTGTGGCGGCTAATCAAAAGTGCGAGGCCGAGCAGCAAGCTGCCTTTACCTTGCTTAAGCCGGCAAAGTAGAAGCAATTGTAAAAATTCGAGAATTTTTTTCAAAGTGATCGATAGCGATATTGATCACTTTTTTATTTTTTAGGATTCCACTAATTTTTTCCGGCCATTCGATAATTGTGATGGTGGTCGGCTGACCAAGATAGTCGGCGGCGCCGATGTCCAGAAGTTCTTGCTCGTTTTTGAGCCGATAAGTGTCGATGTGCACCAGAGCATTGACAGCGGAATCCTGGGGAGAAGCGGAAAGTGGATAAACGTTCATAAGCGTAAAAGTGGGGCTGGTTATTTGTTCTCGAACGCCCAGGGCTTTGGCGAGACCTTTAACAAACGTGGTTTTGCCGGCGCCGAGCTCGCCTCGGAGACACACAATGTCGCCACCAGTGAGCGTGGCAGCGAAGCGTTCGGCGATTTTTTGAGTTTCTTTTTCAGAGTGACTTGTTATTTGCATACTAGGCATTTTATTTGCATTCAGAATGACAGATTTTTTTATGCCCGTCAATGTAGTTGTCAGTTTTTATTTTTTTCGTTATACTTACTGGTATGTCACTCAGCGTTGAAGAAGTTAAAAAAATTGCTGAATTGGCGCGCATCGAATTGACCCCGGAAGAAGAAAAACGCCATGCCGAAACAATTTCGGCAGTTTTGGAATATATGAAAATTTTAAATGAAGTCGATACGAAAGACGTACCCATTACGGCGCAAGTGACTGGTCTTGAAAATGTTTTTCGAGAAGATGTGGTACGCGAGTGTCCGCCGGAGACGCGTCGGAAATTGCTTGATCAAATGCCATCGCTCGAAATGGATGAACTTGAAGTGCCAGGGGTTTTTAACGGTCTTGAAGAAATTTAACGTAAATTTTTATGACTATCCAAGAATTATTAAGCAAAGGCCGGGCGATCTGGGGAGAAAAAAAATTGTCTTTGACAGAGGTAATTGTACGATTGGGAAAAATCTTTGGCGATGTTTGCCGTTTTGAACGTAACGCGCCGAAGGATCGCGCCTCGCATACCGATCAAGAGTTAAAAAAAGAATTGGGTAATTTGATTTTTTCGACCATTCGCTGGTGCGACGATTTGGGGTACCGTCCGGAAGAGTGTGTCCAGGCAGCGATTGAATGTCAGGAGAAAGGAAAAGAAGAGCTTGTATAAGTTATGGGAATTAATGAGTTGACAATTGAACAAGCAGCCCTCGGCCTCCGGGAAAAAAAATTTACCGCCGTTGATTTGACGCGTGCCTGTTTGGCTCGCATTGCCGAGCGCAATAGAGAAATTAATGCTTTTATTACTGTCCGCGAAGAAGAAGCGCTGGCTGAGGCCGCGGCGGCTGACGCCAGACTGGCGGCCGGCACCGCGGAAGCCTTGACCGGAATTCCTTTTAGCGTTAAAGACGCAATTATCACCAAGGACGTCCGTTCGACCGGCGCCGCCAAGATTTTGGACAACTATACACCGCCATTTGAAGCAACCGTTATCAGCAAAATTCGGCAGCAAGGGGCGGTGCTTCTCGGAAAAAATAATTGCGATGCTTTTGGTCACGGGGCCAGCAATGAAAATAGCATGTATGGTCCAGTTCGCAATCCCCACGATTTGAAGAAAGTGGCCGGCGGCTCCAGCGGCGGTTCGGCGGCGGCGGTGGCGGACAGCCAGTGTCTTTTTGCTATTGCCGAAGACACCGGCGGATCGATCCGGCAACCTGCCAGCTTGTGCGGCGTGGTTGGGCTGCGTCCGAGCTATGGCCGCAATTCCCGTTTCGGTATCATGCCAATGGCTTCCTCGCTCGATACGGTCGGCCCACTGACTAAAACGGTTAAGGATATCGCGATTGTGCTGAAAGCAATAGCTGGGCAAGATTCGAAAGACGCTACGACCGTTCCGGACGGCGTGCCGGATTATGAGGCAGAGTTACAAAAAAAGAACGGCGGATTGAGGGGCGTACGAGTTGGCATTCCCCAGGAATATTTTTCTGCTACCAGCGGGTTGGCTGCGGATGGGGGAGTGCTGCTTCATCCGGAAGTCCAAAGACTTACCAAGGAGAGCGTTGAAAAATTGAAAGAAGCTGGGGCAGAGATAGTTAATGTCAGTTTGCCACATACCAAGTATTCGGTCGCAGTGTATTATATCATCGTGCCGAGTGAAGATAGTTCGAATTTAGCTCGGCTTGACGGCGTGCGCTACGGCGTTCGGGCCACAACGAATGATTTGTACAAGCTCTATGCCGAATCGCGGGCAAACGGTTTTCCCGAAGAAGTTAAGCGGCGAATTCTGATCGGGACGTATGCTCTTTCGGCCGGGTACTACGACGCCTATTACAAAAAAGCCCAACAAGTGCGTACACTCATCCGGCGTGATTTTGATGCTGTTTTTCAAAAGGTTGATGTCCTCTTGACCCCCACGTCTCCGTTTCCGGCTTTTGGAATTGGGGAGAAAGCGAATGACCCCTTGGCGATGTATTTGGCTGATGTGATGGTCGCGCCAGCTGCGGTGGCTGGGATGCCGGCCATTTCAATCCCCGCCGGCACAACAAGCGATAATTTGCCGGTTGGTCTTCAGCTGATTGGTCCACGTCTTTCTGAAAATACCCTTCTATCATTTGCTTACGAATTAGAAAAAATCTATGCCCTCTAAACAAGCAGAGGAAATTGAACTCGGCAAGCTGAGCGGGGCGGTGGCGCACGAACAAGAACATGGGGCGGCCATTAATTTCCGGGACAGCTGGCGAATTTTTCGGATTGTTGCCGAACTAGTGGAAGGCTATCAATTTTTAAGTACCCTTGAGCGAGAAGTAATCGTTCTTGGTTCGGCGCGAATGCCGCCGAATTCAAAATATTATAAAACAGCGGAAACATTTGGTCGTCTCCTTGCCAAAGCTGGTTTTACCACGATCACTGGCGGCGGGCCTGGCATCATGGAAGCGGCGAATAAAGGGGCCTTTGAGGCTGGTGGCATGTCAGTCGGTTTGAATATTGAGTTGCCATCCGAACAGCGGTTGAATCCATACGTCAAAAAATCAACCTCATTTTATTATTTTTTTACACGCAAGGTGATGCTCACCAGCCCGGGCAACGCCTTCGTGTTTTTTCCTGGCGGCTTCGGTACGCTTGATGAATTTTTTGAAGTTGTTGATTATATGGAGCTGGGATTCATGAATAAAGCTCCAATCGTTTTGGTTGGTAAAGAATTTTGGAATCCGATTATCTCCTTTATTCGGGATAAGTCGGTCAATATCGTTCATGCGCAGGCGGAGAGTGAACTGGATAAATGGTATGTGGTCGATACGGCCGAAGAGGCTTTTGACATCATTAAAGACGTACCTGACCAAATCGACAGCTGCACAATCGATTCGACCAGCCCTTTGTGCCAGGAGGGAGCGACGGATTGGCGTGTATTTCGTATCATGGCGGAGCTCGTCGATGGTTTTGAGTTTTTGACTAATATCAAGAACGATGTGACCGTGCTTGGCACCAAGAGTCTTTTGCCGGGGTCACCGTATTATCAAGCGGCATATGAAACTGGCAAACTTCTCGCCGATCGCAACCACAGTGTGATTACGGGTGGCGGGCCAGGGGCGATGGAAGCAGTGAACCGTGGTGCTTTTGAACGTGGCGGCGAGAGCATCGGTATTAATATGCGTCTTGGTGCGCACGAACGGGTTAACCATTTTACGACCCGTTCAATCAGCTTTTTCTTTCCCTTTGTACGTAAACAAATTATCACGGCACCCTCAGAGGCTTTTATCTTTTTCCCTGGCGGTTTCGGGACCTTGCATCAGATGTTCGAACTTTTGACTTTGCAAGAGACAAAAAAAGCCGCGCCGATCCCGTTGGTTTTGTATGATAAAATTTTTTGGCAGCCGCTGGTCGATATCGTGCATCATCTGTTTACTGAATTTAAAACTATCAGCCAAGTCGATGAAAGCATCCTTCGTTTTGCTAATACGCCGGAGGAAATCATGCACCATATACCTTAGCCAGAGACTTAATTCATAATTCTGTTATGATTCCTTATTTTCAATTTGTCACAATTTTTATTGGTCCGGTGCCAATTCATGTGTGGGGACTCATGGTAGCGCTCGGGATTATCGCCGCGGTACTCCTCATGACGCGCTTGGCCAGAAAGCAGCTTTTGTCAGAAGCAATTATTTTGGACATGGCCATCTGGGTGCTGATCGGTGCTTTCATTTTTGCGCGCGTCTTTGATGTTGTTTTTTATAATTGGGCGTACTATCTTGCTCACCCGGTTGAGGTATTCCAAGTGTGGCAGGGGGGCATGTCTTCCTTTGGTGGTTTTTTTGGCGCGGCGCTCGCCCTCTGGCTTTTTGCCAAACGCCGTCACTTGACGCTTAAAGATCTATGGCCATATTTTGATATCTCCGCCCTTGGCCTTTGGCTTGCCTGGGGCATTGGCCGCATTGGTTGTTTTCTTATTCATGACCATCCGGGCATCCACACAAGTTTCTTTTTGGCGGTCCAGTATCCAGATGGCACGCGTTTTGATCTCGGGCTGTACGAATCAATTCTGGGCTTCCTGCTTTTTATTATTTTTGGTCTGCTTTTCAAACGTCTGACGAAAATTCGTTCCGGTTTCGTAATGATTTGGTCGGCACTTTCATATGCCGTGGCCCGGTTCTTCCTCGACTTTTTGCGCGCCACTGATTTGCCCGGCAGTGATGCTCGTTATTTCCATTTAACGCCGGCGCAGTGGGGCATGCTTTTTCTTATCGTCGTATTGACCAGTGTGCTCATTTTTGGTAGGATGAAGCGACGAAAATCGTCACAAAATTAATTTTTGGAGCGGAGGGTTCGCATAGTTGGTCTAG
>JAJYIJ010000069.1 GCA_021790135.1 bacterium
GATCAGATGGTGAGCCTTGATACACCACTCCAGAGCGGTGACGTGGTTGAAATTATTGTCGATAAAAATCGCAAAGGACCGAGCCAAGATTGGCTCGATTCAGTCAAGACGCACCTTGCCCGCACGCACATCAAAAATCGCTTCAAAGATCAGGCCAACGAAAAATGGCTTTCTCATTTATTGCCAAAGAAAAAACGCCAGGATAATCCCCTTTCTTAGCCGGTGATTTTTTTAAACACTTCTTTCAACTCTTCCTGGGAAAAATAGCGAATAGCGATGGTGCCACCTTTCCCGGAGGGATGGACCGAAACTTTTGTACCTAGGGCCTGGCGTAATTTTTCTTCGATATACAAAATATTCGGGTTGGGAATTTTATTTTTTTCTAGGTGCCCTTGGCGCGCGGTTTGTTCCAAAGATCGCACCGTCATTTTTTCTCCGCGCATAGAAGCGAATACTTCTTCGCGCTGTTTGCTATCGGTAATGCTGAGCAATGCCCGCGCTTGCCCGGGACTAATTATTCCCTGCTCGAGTGCCGCGCGCATCGGCTCAGGTAGACTTAAAAGTCGGATGCTATTGGCGATTGCCGAACGGCTTTTGCCGACTTTAGCGGCAACGGCCTCTTGGGTGAGACCAAACTCTTCGATCAAACGTTGATAGGCAAAAGCTTCTTCAACCGGATTCAAATTCTCACGCTGAATATTTTCAATCAGCGCAACTTCGAGTTTGTCTTGATCAGCCAACCTCTTAACAATAACGGGGACAACGCTTAAACCGGCTTCTTTAGCCGCCCGCCAGCGCCGCTCGCCCGCAATGATTTCATATCCGCCCGCAACATTTTCCGCGACGAGTAATGGCTGCAAGATTCCGTACTCTTTGATTGATTCTGCCAATTCTGCCAACTCGACTTCTTTAAACTGACGGCGCGGCTGCTTCGGATTCGGTTTAATTTCGACGAGCGGAACAAGCCAGATCCGCTCAGAGGAAGAATTGTCACCGGTAGTAAGAGTTAGTTTTTTTCGGGTATTCCCGGTAGCGCTAATGAGGGCGCCAAGGCCGCGACCGATTGCCATAGTATTAGTATCTTTCAAAATAATCTAATAGTTCCCGCCCCAGTCGCTCATAAGCTTTCGCGCCCTTTCCCCTCGGTTCGTAGTGAAAAATACTTTGTCCAAAACTGGGCGCTTCGGCCAGGCGAACAGTTCTGGGAATGACTGAACGGAAAATTGTGTTGGGGAAATATTTATAAAGTTCTTGCATCACTTCATCCGATAAACGATTGCGTGAATCATACATCGTCAAAATAGCACCCAGTACTTCAATGTCCGGTTTAATATTTTCACGCACCAAATCAATCGTTTTCAAGAGTTGCCCTAAACCTTCCAGGGCATAATACTCGGCCTGAACCGGAATAATAATTTTGTCTGCCGCCACCAGCCCATTCAGAGTTAAAAGTCCGAGCGATGGCGGAGAGTCGATGATAATATAGTCATAAGCATGTTTGACTTCCGTCAAAATTTCCGACAGTTTTCGTTCACGTCCCTCCACATTGACCAACTCGACGTTCGCGCCGGCAAGGTCGGGAGTCGCCGGTACCACCCGAAGACCGGCGTGAGAGGTATTCAGGGTGACATCATGCAGACGCTCCGACGCCATCAAAGCATGATAAAGCCCCTTCTCCAGTTCTTGATATTTAATTCCCAAACCTGAGGTAGCATTGCCTTGCGGATCAAGATCAACCAATAAAACAAATTTGCCTGCTTCTGCCAAAGCCGCCGCTAAATTTACGGCCGTCGTGGTCTTGCCGACTCCGCCTTTTTGATTGACAATTGAAATAATAACAGGCATACGTGGTGTATCGTAAGTATAGCATAGGATTGACAAATGACCAAGATTTGGTTAGAATAAAGAAACTTTTACTGCCCAGATGGCGGAATTGGTAGACGCACGGGACTCAAAATCCCGCGACTTCGGTCATGAGAGTTCGATTCTCTCTCTGGGCACGCAAGTTCACACTATGACGTTTTAAGAGGGCAGAGTAGCCCTCTTTTGCGTTGTAATTAGCCAAGCTTCCACTCTTGAAATTGAGTTCGTAAAATACGTTTGTCGCCATGTCTCGTTTTTCACTGTCGAGAGCATTTTTGTAGTATATCTTAGCGTCTTTCACGAGTTCGGAAAACGAAATAACGGTATCCAGCATTTCTTGCGCAGAAACATTTTGAGAAGATAATTTTTCTTCAACCTGCTTTATTTCGTTTTCCAAGCGTTCGTGATCTGCGGTCAGTTGCTCAATCGTGTAAACATTCGTGCGGAGTAACGTAACTTTGTTTTGTTCAAGATATTTCAGATCGTCCATAATTCGCTGTCGCTGTTTTTTCAGCGTGCCAGTTTCAAATTGGCGTTTATTTTCGACGGTATCGTACAATTCGTCTTTGGCTCGTGCCTCAATCTCGGTCAGCTCTTCATCGGTAAAATGGATTTTGTCCATAATATCCGCCACGGTATCGTCAATCGTTTCTTCGGTTAAATTCTTGTCAGTACTATCGCAGGTACGCAAACAATTACAGCGATAATAATTATTACCTTTCTGTTCGTAGGGCGAATACACACGGCCACATACACATCTTACAAAACCTCGGTAAGTGAAGAAGTCTTTATCAACGTAAAAGATTTTAACATTCCTGCTCTTTAATGTTTCCTGCACCTTGTTAAAAAGGCCGGTGTCAATTAGCGGCTGGTGTATACCGTCAATAATTTCATCGCCAATTTTAAGTTTGCCAATATAAAATGGGTTGTGTAATATTTTTTCAATACTCTTTTCGTTGAGCGACCTTGAAGCAATCGGTATTTCTTCCAACTCCGTTCCGGCTAGGGTTTCGGCTTTCGTTCGCTTGCGTCGTGAAGGACTGCTCGTTAAGCCCTGTTCATTCGCCCACTTGGCTAATTGCCTTAGTCCCCACCCTCCTGTTGCGTATAGCTCAAATATTTGCCTTACAAGGGGTGCTCGGTCGGGATCAAGTGGTTTGTTGTCAGAGCCTTGGTTTAAGTACCCAATCGGGGCTTTGTAAGTACATTTTCCCTCTGCCCACAATTTCGTATTGGCTCCTCGTATTTTTTCGCTAATAACTCGGGAATAGTGCGCCGCAAACATTCCGTCAATGTCCATGTGGAGTGCTCCCGAACTGGTATCATCATAGTTCGCTTGAACAAATCGCACATCAACATTGTTCTTAATCAAATTTTTAAGAATAATACCATCTTGGTCGTTTCGGCTCGCTCTATCCCAACACAAACAAATGACACCTTTAAATTG
The DNA here is from genome assembly GCA_021790135.1 of bacterium. Classification (GTDB taxonomy): domain Bacteria; phylum Patescibacteriota; class Patescibacteriia; order Magasanikbacterales; family GWA2-37-8; genus JAJYIJ01. Next base: position 3,311 of record JAJYIJ010000069.1, read on the forward strand.
TTTACTCATCAAAGCGTCAATCAACTGCTTAAACTTCGGCCGTTCAATACGATAAACAAAAGAGCCGTCTTTGCTTACTTCCACGTCGGCTGTTTTGTAAGCGGTATGTTTTTCCTTTATCACGCCATTATCGCAAAAACTTTCAACAGAATAATCGGCCACTGTTAGCTTGTTGTTTTTAGCATATCGCAAGCACTCGTTGGTTTGATAATCAATCGAATTCTTTTGGTTGTCGGCGTCATCGGTGCTCTTGCGAGCGTAGATTAAATACTCGTTACTGTGGCTTGATTGTGGCTTCTGCTTTTTTGTTGTCATATTCTTCAGGCTTAATTGTTTTGGGATTATACACCTCTTTTCTAAAATTGCCAGATCGCCGTACCTTTTTACCATTCTTAATCATGTAACCCTCGGCCAACAAACGGCGTCGGACTTTGAGCATTACATGATAAAGTCCGACAAAATTATGGATTGCCTCATCGGAAAAGATAAAATTGTCGGGCTTGGTTTCCGGCATATTACGGAGCGGTTGCGTTGTTTGCCGTCAGGTCAAAAACTCGGTAGATGAACGAACCGGCGTAATCATTTTTATACTCGTGTTCAAATACTTTTTGCTTCTCATCAAGGCCGTTCATTACTTCATCAATTTCTTGTTCGTTCATTATCACCTTTGGCTGGAGCAACCCACGAGAAGCAAAATATTTTTTCTTGCCTTTCATTCGTTCATCGCCGTTCTGCTTGGTAAAATATTTGCTCAAATATCCGCCAATGTTCCGGACGTTGTTAATCACCACGACCTTTAGTTGTTTTTCTCTCCATAATTTTCTGATCGTGCTAAACAAATAGTCTCGCTTGGGCAAGTTAAAATACAGAACGTGAAAATGAACGGCTCCCCGTTCTTGAAATTCCGGCACCGCCACATATTTTAAATAACACTCTTTTTGCTTCGTGATTTCGTAGTTCAACCGCTTAGTGAAAACCGTAAATATTTTGTTGGCTCTCGCAATATCCGTTATGTTTTCTTGGAACGTGTAAGTAATGAAAACAGGCTTGTAGACGTAGCCGGTTACGGGGTCGTGGTACTGTCCGACATTAGCGTTAATTAACCGACGTAGGTGCGCCTTTGCTTGGTAAGCCGAGCGTTTGTTTGCTTCCAGACGTTTGCTTATTTCGGCGTCGGTGGCTTCGTCCAAGGCAGCGAGTTGAGGCCTGTAAGAGGGGGAGACCGACTTCGTGGTGGGATGAAGTGGGAAGCCATAAGCCAAGCTCCTACTGAAAACGTAGAGCTCGTGAATGTTGCCGGATATGACTATTTTTCTTTTCGTAATGTTCATGCTAAAAAAACTATTAAAATTCTCATTATGTTTACTTATTATCAAGAATAACAGCGAGCGAACGACGACCGGCGAACCAGTGAGTGATTGGCGACGGGCAATATCGCCAATCACTCACCACTTTCGCCAAATTATTTGTTCCAATTTTTCACTTTCACTACCACTCACTTCATCGCTTCACTCTTTGCATTACCACCTTGCTCGGAAGCTACCTTTTTTCGTCGGTCTGGCGACCGCCCGAAAAAAGGTAATGCTTGACCGAGGCAAGAAATATTTTTTTAAACAAAGCTATTAAAAGCGTACTAAAATGAGTTTGTAGAAAGTTGGTACCCATTTTTGTTCAAACAAATTTATTCCACTGAACTAAGCCAAATGAGCGACTAACTTTTGTACAATTCCATTGTGCCAAAGTGAGGTTGACGAACTTGGACGTCCAGCTTACGTCAGTGTACTTTTTTGCTATTCTGAAATGTTCCAGTAAACATTTTCAGAATATTTTTTGTTGGCCTTACTTTGGGCAAAAAGTGGTCAAACTTTTCAGAATTTTGTATATTGGCAGAGTAACAAAACTGTATTCCCGAATCTTCCGGGGAAGATTT
>JAJYIJ010000070.1 GCA_021790135.1 bacterium
AGGCCGGGCCGAGCGCGAACCCGCACGCATCGCAGAGCCAGGTGATCTCGCTCATGCCGCTGCGTTCCCTCTCGCGTACCTGCTCGGCGACCACGGCACCTCGACGTCCGCCAAGATCGTCCATAGCGAGACCGGTATCTTCGGCAATAGTCAAAAATCCGCTTTTTTTGGCGTAGAATTCTGCTTTATAAAGGGCGTTCTCTCGTGTCGTACTGTACGGCTCTTCTAGGTCGAGCTGGTGAAGACGACAATCTTTTAAATTAACGAATTCAAAGGGAATGTCATCTAATTCATTTTTGATTTCACGAAATTTACCTTCATTGGTGGTAGCAATTAATATTTTTTCCATAAAAATTCCTTAGTCTTTGCGAAAAAATGAACTTTTATATTTTTCCGGATGGAAAGCTTGCAGACGAACGATGCGAACGGGATATTGTAAGTTTTTCTCGATATCCTCAGTAAAAGCTTTTTGGTCATAACCGAGGGCAACCACGTCTGGTTTTTCATCTCGTAACACTTTATGGTAATCTTGGGTGTCTCCCAAAATAACTCGGTCGGCAATGTTGAGATCACGAAGATTCTGACTCCGAGTTATTTCATCAAATTGCGGCAGACGTCCTTTAATTTTATGCACGGTTGCATCCCGTGCAACGACGACAACAAGTTGGTTGCCGAAAGTGTGGGCCTCTTCAAGCATATGACGATGTCCGGCATGCAGAATATCAAACGTGCCGAAAACAATCACTTTGGACATAATTTAACATTCTATTTTTTTTCAGTTTGGCGAATAAATACCAATCTTTCTGTTGGGCCATAGTTTACTAGCAGTGGTTCGATTACTAGAGTAGCTTGAGGTGATTTCTCTTTGCTGGTGGTTTCCGCCTCATCTTGGGGAAACCTGACGGCAAAAACATTTTTGTCTTTGCCTAATTTTAGCGGTGCCATCATGATGGTAACTAATCCCTCTGCCCCGGAGGCATCAGCCAGGGCATAATAGGGTCCCATGATGGCTGGGCATACTTTGAGACCAAATTCTCTTGCCCTACTCAGTATTTCTTCCCGACTAATTTTTTTCTTCTTTTCGGAATCAGAAAAATCCAGATCGCCAGCCTCCAAGCATACCGTTTCAAAATAAAGTGGTGCCGCCTCTGTGCCATTTTTGTCTCTAGAATTGGAAAACGTTTTAGCGAATATTGCTTGAATAAGGGAAGCTATTCTTGCGTCTGAAGAGTCTGCTACATCTTTGAATTTTTTATTTTGTTCGGCGGGCAATAAGTTTTCCACTGTAATGCTTTTGCATTGTATTTCGTGGTCGGGATAGGAAACGAAAATTCGTTCCAAATTTTTAAAATCGGTAAAAATTTCAGGAAACAGTGGCCCGACATAGACCTTGCTGGCTGTCGTTACTGTCTCTTTTTCCAGGGCGACATCAGTTGGCTGACAATCAAGTTCTCTTGCTAATTCTTTTTGGTATCCGACGCGAAAATTTTTCTTGATTTCCTCTGGTGCCAAGGTTTCACCCAACTTTCGAAAACGGGCTATTTTGTCTTTAAGCTCAGAGAGATTATTTTCCAAACGATCTAGAATTTCTTCAGTAAAATAGTCCGGCTGAGGAAAGTCATCATGCTCAGGATGAAAGTTTTTGATTTTGAGTTCAGGCAAAAAACGCTTTAGACTGTAATTGTTATTTATTAAAAATTGCCAAGTAAAGCGTATAAATTCCTTTCGATACTTCTGAACCCAATCAGCAATATTTTCATCAGCAGGCAATTTATCAAGATAATGTAAATCGCGTTCCACAGCTAGAATCAAATCAGCCAGTCGTTTCGGAAGCCCAAAACATTCCTGTTCTGTGGTTATTTTTGACTGCTCTTCTTCTTCTCTTCTTGGCCCTTCGCCTATCATATTTTTTTCCTTTCATTTTCTGGACGCAAGGTTGGAAACAAGATAACCTCTTTTAAATTGCCGGCGTCCACTAAAAGTTTGACTAATCGATCGATGCCCATACCAAGGCCAGCCGTCGGTGGCATGCCATGCTTTAAGGCCGTAATGTAATCTTCGTCGTAGGGCATTGTTTCTTCATCTCCCGCCGCTCGATTGGCGGCCTGGGCACGAAAGCGTTCCTCCTGGTCGAGTGGATCATTCAGTTCCGAAAAGGCATTGCAGAGTTCATTGCCGCCGACGCAAAGAAGCTGGAAACGTTCCACGTAGCGCGGATCGTCAGTTTTGCGCTTGGCTAGGGGTGACAATTCCACCGGATGGTCAATCACAAAAATAGGGTTCGCAATCTGTGGCCGGGCGAAATGTTTGTATATATCATCAATCAGTCGCCCTCGATCCGACGTTTTTTCAATGCCATCAACTTTTAATTTTTTGGCAATTTCGAATATTGATTTTTGGTCAGGGTATTCTTCAATGTCGATTTTGGCGTATTTTTTGATAAGTTCGCGCATCGTTATGCGAGGATACGGCGGAGTAAAATCAATCTCCTGGCCCGCAATCGGGAAACGAAGACTACGGCCAGCCGATGCGATAAGTCGCGGTAATAGTTTTTCAACTAAGTCCATCAAGTCAGTATAATTGGCGTACGCCCAATAGAACTCGATTTGCGTAAATTCCGGATTATGATTATTGTCGATCCCTTCGTTGCGGAAGCATTTGCCAATCTCATAGACTTTTTCAAAGCCACCGACGATCAGACGTTTTAAATATAATTCTGGGGCAATGCGTAAATATAAATCTATGTCTAAAGCATGATGGTGCGTGACAAACGGCTTGGCTAAGGCTCCGCCATACAGCGTTTGTAAAACCGGTGTTTCTACTTCATAAAATCCCCGCTCATCGAAAAATGTCCGTAGTTCGCGAACTAACAATGAACGCGTTTTGGCAATCCGCATCGATTCTTCGTTGGCTAAAAGGTCTAGATAACGTTGGCGATAACGCGTTTCGACATTGCTCAATCCGTGCCATTTTTCGGGCAAAGGCAGAAGCGTTTTGGCGATCAGGCGGTAGGTTTTTATGAGAATACTTATTTCTCCTTTGTGAGTGGTGAAGATGGTACCTGAAATTTGTAGGAAATCTCCAATATCAAAGTTTTTTAAAAAAAATTTAAAGTCTTCAGTGCCGATTTCTTTTGCGGAAAAAACGATTTGAATTTTCCCCGAGTCATCTTTGAGATGACAAAAACACAATTTGCCCATTTCTCGTCGGCTTATTAATCGTCCAACAACAGTCACAGAAGTACCTTCAGCCAGGCCGTGAGCTTCTTTTACATTTTGATCGTGTTCGCAATAGCTTGGGTAGGTCTCAATGCCGGCATTTTTAAAGTTTGCCAGATGTTCAAGACGGATGGCATCTTCTTTTAATTTATCGCTATCCCGTGTTGTTTTTAAGTCATTCATAATGGTGGTTACATAATGGCTGATATTTGTTTAGTATAGCGAAAAAAGTCCTAAACGTCAAAAACCGCTGAGGATTTTGCCCCCGGCGGTTTCTTATAATAACGAGGGTACACTTATTTGATTTGAGTGATGGTGTATTTCATTTTTCCGGCGGGTGTTGTCACTACGACGGAATCCCCCACTCGATGCCCGATGAAGGCCTCCCCTAGCGGAGATTCGTTAGAAATAAGGCCTTTCGAAGGGTTAATTTCTTGAGGACCGACAATGGTATAGGTTTTTTCTTTTTCATTAACTGTCGCTACAATGGTGCTACCGACCGCAACGGTGTCAGTCTTATGGGGAACAATAATTTTGGCGTTCGCGATGATTTGTTCCAGTTCCTGAACGTGACCTTGCGCCCAGGCCATATCTTCGCGCGCTTGGGTGTATTCGGCATTTTCCGACAGATCTCCCTGTTGTTTAGCTTCGTCTATTCGTTTGGCAATTTCCGGAATCGTGCTATTTTTAATTTTTTCGAGTTCTTTTTTAAGTTCATTCAAGCTCTCCGAAGTGATATACTGGATGGTTTCGTCCATAGTTTTTATCATGCTATTAAAATATTATGTTAGTATAACATAGGTTTCTAACGTGTCAAATTATTTATTTTTTATTCGTGCAAATATTTTTTCCCCCACCAGGCTAGAAAATCTTTGGCAATTGGCATCGCCACTGTTGAACCTTCTCCACCACGTTCGACGAGCACAGTGACCACAATTTGCGGGTTTTCATAAGGAGCGTAGGAGGTAAACCAAGCTTCGGCAGTGTTTCCAATTTGGGCCGTGCCCGTTTTCCCAGCGGAAGTAAACGGTAATTCTTTCAGCAGCTGGCAACTGCCATAGGTGACACAGTCGTGTACCCCATCTTGAACGATTTTTATGTTAGATTCATCGACTCCCGCCAGCTTTCTACTCGGAAATTGTAATGTTTTGATGGTATTGCCGTTGCTGTCAGTTATTTTCATACCAAAGTGGGGTGTTACGACGGTGCCGCCATTGGCGATTGTTGCTGTCCACAGGGCGTCCTGCAATGGCGTCACGAGGAGGTATCCTTGCCCAATTGAAAGGTTGTAGTTATCTCCTTGAAACCAATCTTGACCAGTTGTTTTTTCCTTCCACTCACGAGTCGGTACAAAACCAGTCGCTTCACCGGGAATGTCAATGCCGGTTGTTTGGCCAAGGCCAAAGAGGTCGAGATATTTGTCGATGCGATCGACACCGAGACCGGAGAAATTTTGGTAACCTCCACCAAGGTAGTAAAAGAAAGTATTCACTGACCAGGCTAAGGCTCGGGTTACGTTCGTAATGCCGCTGCCGCCGATTTTCCAGTCGTGGAAAACGCGATTACCGATTTCGACTCCCCCGACGCTGTCAACCGTCGTATTTGGCGTAATGACTTTTTCTTGCAAACCAGCGGTGGCCATAATCAGCTTTACGGTTGAACCGGGTGGAAATTCGCCAGCAATGGCGCGATCCAGGAGAGGGTGATCGGGATTATTTAAATAAGTATCATATGTTTTTTGATCGATTCCACCCGCGAAAGCATTTTCGTCGTAGGTTGGCCAGGAAACCATTGCTAATATTTCTCCATTGTTAGGATTCATGGCAATGGCGGCATATTTCGTAAATTTTGTTTTTTGTTCTGACGCGATAATAAGATTTTGCAATTCTTGCTGTGCTTCCGCATCTATTGTCAGTACCAGATTTTCTCCGGGAACGGGTGGTTGAGTAGCGAGAATATCTTGTTCTTTGCCAAGTGCGTTGACTTCTATTTTTTCAACGCCGGGAGTGCCGCGCAGAAT
>JAJYIJ010000071.1 GCA_021790135.1 bacterium
CGTCCAGAGCTCTGGCGCGGCCAAAGTGATCATTTTTTTGTACGCCAGGATGTTGTACATTTCCATGGCCACGGCCACTTGCTTGCTGGTGTCAGCGGCATACCCGGTTTCGTAGCAGAGTCCCCTCAGTGGACCAGCGCGTCCGAGGAGCTCGTCCAGTGTGACAGGCTCACCGGCGAATATCTGGTTTGGGTCGACGACGAGCCGCTCCGTGCCGTTTAGCCATTGAAGGATCTGCGTGTCCGGGCAATCCACGAAGCGCTGTGAGAACACGAACGGTTCGGATGGCTTACTCGTGGCGTGGATATCGATGCCGAAATCCACATAGGTGAAGATGGCGGCCAGTTCTCGGGCACGATCATGTTCGTACTCTATGCCTTCCCCATCTTTGAGTACCGCCTTGGTGAAGCAGCGGTTGAGATCAGCACCAGGGTAGGAACCCCGTGTGCCGCGGGCGATCGCGCGCGGATTGCCGAGCGCGAGGTAGAGCACTCCCGCCTCAAGAACGCGCGCGCCGCTGAAGAACGCCATGATTAGGGCACGAACGACGTTGATGCCGGTAAGTTCATCGCCGTGCATGCCGCCTGCGATCACGATTGTCGGACCCGGTTTTCCTGAGTCGAACCGATGGACATCTTCAGCTTTAAGAGTGTGATCTGTCTTTACCATTGCCTTACTCCTTGTCAAAGAACGATGAGCCTTTCGGAATTGAAAAGCCCGGTCTCTTTCAAGACCGGGCTAGGTTGAAATTCTTAGATACTTCAACACAACCCGCTCTCGAAAGAGGGAAGGTTGCGACGGCGCGTGATGTTGTGGTACATAGTCTTAGCCATAGTCTTACCGAATAAATTTTTCCATCAGATATTGGTCATAGTATTTATTCCTGATCTTTTTTTCCTGTTGAGCGCAGCCAACCACGTTAAACCCGACGGCATAGTAGAGGCGGAGCGCGGCATCCTGTGATTCAGTCACCGATAACTGTACTTTTTTAATTTGGCGTTTATTTCTTTTTATGTGCTCAAGCGCGAATGTCAGTAGGTGACGGCCGAAACCTTGTCCGCGGTATTTTTTCTTTAAGTATACCTCAAAGATATACGCGACGTGCCGTCTTTTTTCTGTTGGATCGTAGCGAATGCCGAGCATGCCAATCAACTCTTTTTTGTAACGAATGAATAACAATTTGACCTCTTGACCGAGTTCTGAAAGTTTCAGTTCCTGCTCCCAAGCCTTATCGCTCATCAGCTTGTTTTCTCGATATGACGTTTTAAACGCCACTGGTTCCGTGCGCATGGCCTGCAAGCGGAACAATTTAAAAAGTGGCCATTCACTTGGCGTAAGTTCACCGATAACACAATGGGCGGCAATCGAGTGGCTCACCATAAAATAAAAAATTCTCGTTCGAAATTCACAAATAGTAAAGATACTACTTATGAAGGAACGAGAGTTTTTTCCCCGCCTATTCGGCGGGCTCGCGTGGTACCATCCTTCTTTACCGGCGCCTCGCGGTGCCAGTCTTGATCAGTTCGCCCCGACATAATGTCGGAATTAAACTGTGGCGCGTGATGACGGACGCCAGGCCGGCGACACCTACTTTCCTTTTGAGGGGATTTTTTCGGCGGCAACCTTTTAGTGGGCGCGTTCGCCAATCAGTTGTTATCGGGCTTGCACCAGGCCCCGACTCGCTAGAACACTTGATTGGCTACTATTCCCAGGTTTTTTTAAAATTTTAATGAACAATGCGGTAAATACCAGAATATACTAACGGATATTTAATGTCAACAAGACTCATCCACATGTATGTATTTCACACATAACACCTCACTGTCATTCTGACCCCGCCCTTGGCGGGGGAATCCCGCACCGGCTTGCATCTAAAATAGACGGGATCCCGCTCTGGCGGGAGAATCTAAGTCAAAACGCCTAGATTCTTCGGCTGCGCCTCAGGATGGCAATTGATTATGTGGCAAGTACATACACGTGGACTCATCCGCAGCTCCCTATTCCCATTCAATCGTTCCGGGCGGTTTGTTGGTCAGGTCGTAGAAAATGAAATCGACGGCATTCAATTTTTTGATTTTGGCAATAATTCTTTTTAAAATTGTCTCAGGAATCCGGCTAAAGGTAACGGTCATTGCTTCGGCTGATTCGACCGGCCGAAGGACGATCGATTCGCCATATTTATTTCCAAAAGGGACAAGCACAGTCGGGAACTGCCAAATTTTTTTACCACAGGCATGCTCAGCGATTTCTTTTGTGACAATGTTGTCCACGACGCGCAGCGTGTCCAGGCGTTTTTTGGTAAGAAAAGCTAGGCGGACAGATGCTTGCCGCAGCTCTTTTGTGGTGCCCGACAGGAGAAGCATGACACGGTTAATGTCCTTGTGGGTGTTGGTGAGATGAGGAGCGAGACTGGCAAGGAACTGCCATCGTTTTGCCGAGGGGAATTTCGGTAGTTTTGTGATAACTGCCGGGTGCGAGTAGGAGCGTTCGTCCCCCTGTACTCCCACTGACTTGATTGGCAGTTTAAAAATTTCTACAGCCACATCTAGCCCTTCAAGCGGCATTATTTTTTCGGTCGAACCGCCGGAACAAAGACAACGAATGGCGAGGCCTGGTCCAGGGAAGGGATGACGGCCAATGAGGCTTGGCGGCAAACCAAGAGTGCTGCCGATTTCGCGCACTTCGTCTTTATATAGTTCTTTGATAGGCTCAATGATTTTGCCTTCCAGAATCATTTCTTTGATGCGTGGTACGCGGTTATGATGCGTTTTGATAAGGTCGGCATTCCGCGTGCCGCCGGATTCGATGGTGTCAGGGTAGATTGTCCCTTGGCCAATCAGCCACCGATCGCCGTCTAATCCTTTTTCCGCCATGAGGCGGTCCGTGATATCCAGAAAAAGGTTGCCAATTATTTTTCGTTTTTCTTCTGGCTCGACAGCTGCTTTAGTTGCCGAAAGAAATTCTATTTCTGCATCGTGCAGATGCAAATTTTTAAAGCCAGCTTTCGCCAGAGCGCTGGCAATTTTTTTGGTTTCGTTCAGGCGCATGAAGCCGTTGTCAATATGTAATCCGTAGACGCGTTTTTGGCCAAGAACTTTTTCAAGCAGGGCAAAGCAGACCGCTGAATCTACTCCACCGGAGACAAGCAGAAAGACATTTTTGTTTCCAGCCTTTTCTTTAATTTCTTGCTCAATTTGCGTGAGCATTGCATGGCGATTCCAATTTTTTTTGGCTCGACAAATAGTAAAAACAAAATTTTTCAGCATTTTTTCGCCTTCCTCGGAGTGTGTTACTTCGGGGTGAAATTGAAAACCATACAGGTGCTCTTTTTCATTACCCATTGCGGCGACGGAGTCATTACCGGTTGAAGCAATTATTTTGAATCCACTTGGTGCTTCAGCTACATGATCGCCATGACTCATCCAAATATGGCTATTTTTTTTAACGTTTTTAAAAATTGGCGAAGAGGCGACAGTGAGACGGGCCAGGCCATATTCTCGAGCGGTTCCTGAGGCAAGCCTGCCGCCAAAAACCTGCGCGAGTAATTGGTGGCCATAGCAGAGGCCAAGAATAGGGAGGTTAAGGTGAAAAATTTTTTTGTTAAAGGGAAGCGGCGGGTCAGAAAGCACGCTTCGAGGGCCACCGGAAAGAATTAAACCAACGGCGTTTTTAAACTCCCGATGATCGGCATCGGGAGGATAGATATGCGAAACAACACCCAGTTCGCGAATGCGGCGAGCAATAAGATGCGTGTATTGGGAGCCAAAGTCAAGAATGGCAATTTCGTTGGTGGAGGTCATACTATTGTAATTTTGGCTATTTTTGGCTATACTATAGCATAGTCTTGTGTTTTTTAAAAGTTTTGTCTATGTTCAATCAATTTGAGGAAACCCTGACCTTTGATGATGTTTTGCTCACGCCGCAGTTGTCAAATATTTTGCCGCGGGAGACAGTTCTGAAGACCGGCTTGACGCCTTCGATCAAATTGAACATTCCTTTTTTGAGTGCGCCGATGGATACCGTGACTGAACACGCAATGGCGATTAGTTTGGCTTTAGCCGGCGGTATCGGCATTATTCATAAAAATCTCTCCATTGCCGAACAGGTGGAAGAAGTGCAAAAAGTCAAACGCTTCGAAAGTGGTTTTATTGATCACCCGATCACAATTCGGCCGGATGCAGCGATCGGCGCTGTGGCGAAAATACGGCAGGATAGCGGTTATAAAAAAATTCCGGTGGTCGATGCTAAGGGGCGTTTACTTGGTATGATTACGGATGCCGATTATTTTTTGCCTGATGATGCTGATCTGCTCGTTCGAGACCGAATGGTGGCGCGTAAAGAACTGGTGGTTGGAAAAACCGGCATCAGCCTATCTGAGGCTAATCGCATGATTCGCGATCATCGTCTGCGTACGCTTTGCATTGTTGACGATGAGGGAGTACTAACAAGTTTGGTAACCCGGCGTGACATCGAAAAAAATGTACAATATACCGAGGCAGTGAAAAATGCTCATAAGCAACTTCGCGTTGGCGCTGCCGTTGGTGTGGGGAAAGACGGGTTAGAGCGGGCAGAAGCACTGGTAAAGGCGGGTGTTGATGTCCTGGTGGTTGATACTGCCCACGGACATTCTAAGGGAGTGTTAGAAACTGTCAAGACGATTCATAAAAAATATAAAGATTGCCAAGTTATCGCTGGAAATATTGCCACGGCTGAGGCGGCCGAGGCCTTGGCGCTCGCCGGCGCCAACGCGGTTAAGGTTGGTATCGGTCCAGGTTCAATTTGTACAACCCGAATCGTTGCTGGTATTGGCGTGCCACAGCTGTCAGCGATTCTTCAGGCTGTCAAAGGGATTAAAAAAAGCCGACGGCCAGTGTCGGTCATCGCTGATGGTGGAATAAAATCATCAGGCGATATTGTTAAGGCTTTAGCTGCAGGTGCGCAGGCAGTCATGATGGGAAATATGTTTGCCGGCACTGATGAGTCGCCCGGTCGAATCGATTTCGTCAATGGGCGCATGTTTAAAACGTATCGCGGTATGGGAAGTATTGAGGCGATGGAACGTGGCAGCAAAGATCGCTATGGCCAGGCCGACATTAAACAAAAAAATAAATTTGTCCCTGAGGGAGTCAGCGGTCGCGTTCCCTATAAAGGACCGGTCGCCAGAATTATCTATCAGCTGGTCGGTGGAC
>JAJYIJ010000005.1 GCA_021790135.1 bacterium
TAGATTATTCTTCCGATGCTTGAGGAACGACTTGGCTATCATTGGTCATAACCACCGCCAGCATAAAGGCCAGGAGTGCCAAGAAAAAAATACCATTTACTCCCAAACCCAAAACGGAAAAAAGAACGGTGATAAGCGTTGGCAAGGTGACTGCGAACAAACCAACAACCAACAGTTCGCGGAAACGCCAGCCTCGCCGCAAAAAGAATGACACCATCCAGCTTAAAATCCCTGCCAACACGATGGTGCTAAACATTCCAATCGCCAAAACAACATACACGACGAGGAGGAGAAGAAAAGCATAGGCCACCAGCCACGGGCTTTTGAGCTGCGTTTCAAGTAAATTCTGCAAGCTGCTCCTGGTTACCGTGTAATCGGGCAAATTGCTCCACAGCTCGGATCGGCTCTGCCCGCTACCGCCATCATACACTTCCGCCTGATCACGCGTAATTAAAATGCCGCTCTGGCCGGTCGCCAAATAATCGGTTAAAACCGGCGTGGTGGTGGCTGCGGTGTCGACCACGACCAACATATCTTTCGTTGCCGTTTGATAGCGATAGGGTTCTGTCAGTCCCGTCACAGTCAACGCCCCATTTTTGAGTGTCGCGGTGAAATTCGGCCAACGGGTGAGAGCGTTTTTGGCGCTACTCAACGTTGAGTAGCCGACAAAAGAGAGGAAAATAGTTAAGGCCAAAGCGAGCACGGCGCATAACGACAAAAAATAGACCCACGCTCCGCGTGTCTCCATTCGGTGAGCCTTCAGCCACGCCAGATCGAAGAGGCTCTTTTTGAAGGACTCAACTAAAAACATACCACGACGTAGGTTATTTCGTCTCTTTGTGTTTGGTGTGTTTGCGGCAGAACCGGCAATACTTCATGAGCTCGAGACGATTCTTAAGCGTCTTTTTATTTTTACGGCTGAAGTAGGTGGTGTGTTTGCACTCCGGACACTCCATTTTGATCATGTTATCTTGAGACATATACGTTTAGTGTTAGTAGTGGGCGTAGTATATCAGCTTTTATTTAAAAAATCAAGGGTGGAGGCAGCGCAGACCACCAAATGAGCCGCTTCAGGGGCTTGAACCCTGGACCTACAGTTTACAAAACTATTGCCCCGCCTGCCAATCGCCTAGAGCCGAAAGTGGGATTTGAACCCACGACCTACAGTTTACAAAACTGTTGCTCTACCACTGAGCTATTTCGGCACTCGGCGACTGGCGGGCAGGTCTACCACTGGGTTATTTTGGCAAAAGAAATTTTAGCTCTGCCTAGAATATCAAAAAAAAATGCCCCCGTCAACCGCGTACACCTGCGTCGCGCCTTCGCTTCCGATAGACAAAATTTTTTTGCAGCGGACAAAATTCCGTGCTAAAATAATTCATATGACTTATTTTGCCTTACTTTTTACTCTCTCGGCCATTGGCATCAGCGAAACGGTTTATCTCATCCATAAGAGAGTTGCCTCTGAAAAACCGCTTTGCCCAATTGGCGGCGGCTGCACGACGGTCTTAACCAGCAAATACAGTAAAATGTTTTTTATTCCCAATGATGTGCTGGGCCTATTGGCTTATATTGTTATTTCTTTTATGACTGCTTTTTTAGTAATTGGTGCTGAACCGATATTTCTGTGGAATGCTGTTCTAAAAATTTTAGTCACCCTTGCTTCACTTATGTCCGTTTTATTCACCTATCTCCAATGGCGCGTCATTCGCGCTTGGTGTTTTTGGTGTTTGATGTCGGCGTTTACAATTTGGCTCATGGAAATTATAATCTTAGTTAGTACAACTATTATTTAATATGCGAAAAACTTCATTCCATATTTTAAGAGTCGGTCTTGCCATAACTTTTCTTTGGATCGGCATATTAATTTTTAAACAACCTGAGGCCTGGGGAGGGTACCTCCAACCGTGGGCCGCTGGTTTATTACCCATACCCATTGCCCAGGCAATGATTGGAACCGCATTTTTAGATATCGCGATTGGATTTTTACTTTTGATTGATACATTTGTTTGGCTGGCGGCTTTAGTTGGCGCCATCCATTTAGTCATCGTCCTCACAGTCAGCGGCATTAATGATATAACCGCAAGAGACATCGCTATTTTAGCAGCCGCGATAGCAATCATGGCCGACTCTTTGCCCAAAACTTTGACTGATAACATCATGTCCTGGCGAAATCGACGAAGTCAAAATAATTATAGTCAAAATCGGCCATCGGAAGGGCATTAAATATAATAATTAAAATTATGAATAAAATTATTATCGCCGTCATTCTGGCAGCGGTTATTGGCATAGGTGGATATTTCTTATTGAGAGGTCCGCAAATGCCTACTCCTAACTCAAACCTTACGGCATCAATGCCGTCGTTAGAAACACCACAAATAACATCCACTAATACTCTTCCAGCGCCAATACCGTCACTGACAACGCCACAAACTTCATCAACTTCAATAATACAAAATCCTCCATCGCCGGCCTCACCGCCAGTTGTCAGGGAACAAAGCTTTACGGTGCATGCTAATGACTCAAGTGCCGACCTTACTAAAATTATGGTAAACAAAGGAGCCACGGTTACTATCACTTTCAGCGTAGATGCGAACGACACTTATCATGGGGGGCTTGATTTCCGAAGCCCTGTGGTAAATACCGGTCCAATTGCTCCAGGAAGTTCTAAGACTATAAATTTTACGGCGATTAATTCATTCAACATAACTCCGTACTGGCCGACAACCAACATACAGAAACCATACACCATTAGTGTAACCGTAGAGTAAATTTATTTTTTATGCTTTTGGAATTTTACGGGCAAGAATGTCCTCATTGTTTAAAAATGGAGGATTTAGTTTTGCGCCTCAAAAAAGAAATGTTGAACAATTTGAAGTTTGGCACAATAAAAAAATCTGACAAAAATGCAGGAATATGATAAGGGACTTTGCGGTGGCGTGCCTTTTTTCATTAACACCGAGAGTAAAAAATTCCTCTGCGGGGAAACCTCTTACGAAGAACTAAAAAAATGGGCTGTGAGGGATTAGCCGATGACGATTAGCTGTTACCTTATGGAGCCGTTGACCGGGATTGAACCGGTGACCTTATCCTTACCATGGATACGCTCTACCAACTGAGCTACAACGGCAAAGTGGGCAGACTAGGATTCGAACCTAGGAAGGCGTAGCCAGCTGATTTACAGTCAGCCCCGTTTGACCGCTTCGGTATCTGCCCTGATAGTTTGATTATTGAATTTTTTTCATCTGTTCGAGTAGTTCCGACAGCTTCGGATCATCCGGATGTGCTGCCCGAATTGTGGTGTAGGCCTGCTCGATCAGATCCTTGTCGCCACATAATACACCAATTTCCGCGAGCAAGTCAAGGTACGTTCGATTAGCCGGTTCAAGCTCCACGGCTTGGACAATTGCCTCTTTGGCCGTCGTTGCCTGGCCTGCTTGCACCAAGAGTTCAGCCAAGTGAAAAAACCGCGGCGACAGCGAATCATTGAGCACGACTGCCTGCTGATAGTACTCAATTGCCTTTTCCTTGTTGCCCCGTCGTTCTTCCACTTCGCCAAGTTTGGCAAAAACCATATCGTCATTTGGCGTCAGGTGGCGCAGAAATTGATAGGTCTCCTCTGCCTCAGCCAAAGAACCCTGGGCCAAATACGTATCCGCCAAACCGCGATACGCCAAGGCCGAATGCGGTTCTAATTTGATAATTGCGATAAAAGCGGCCTCAGCTTTTTCAAAATCGCCTTGCTCCAACTGCTGTCGGCCGTCGCGAAGGAGCATAGTTGTCTTATCCTCCGCTGGCTCAACCGGAACTTTTTTCTCCGGAGGAGGTACTGCCGCTGTCTTTTTTTGTTCCTCATGATGCCACAAACGCTCGACCCGACCAACGTAACGACGAAAAGCTGATTGTGTCCGGCTCCACCATTCACGCACCGGCGCCAAACGCAAAAACAATCGGTGCATGAACTCGCCGCGCTCCGCGACGATACGGCGGGATAAAATTTCTTTTTTCTTGCGTGCCTCTTTCTCCTGTGGCAGGCTCTCAACATCAATATTTGCTACCTGAGGAAATTTTTTTACCACGATATAGACGAAAAAAGCCAAGCCGACGAGAATAAGAATCCAAGCAAGTAGTAACATAAAAATTATTTAAGAGCGTCGGCAATAATGGTCTTCCAACTTGAGAGGACCGTCGACGCTGCTCCGACCAAGACTCCGCCAACATTGGGTTCGCTCAAATAATCAGTCACTGTATCAGGCCGCACACTGCCCCCATAAAGAACAACAGGCTCGGGAGCGGCTGGCAACAAATCATGCACTATCTTGATAATAAAATGATGCATTTTTTCCGCTTCAGCCGGTTCACAATATTTCCCCGCCTGATCTTTGCCCGTACCATGGCTGATCGCCCAGACCGGTTCGTAAGCGATGATAGGATTTTTTTTGAGGGGCCAAACAACCGTGCTGTAGGCGGCACGAAGTTGCGCTTCCACCACTTCCTCCGTTTGCCCGGCTGCCCGTTCGCTTGCCGTCTCGCCGACGCAAACAACCGGTAACATCCCCGCCTCTACCACTGCCTCCACTTTTTGAGCCGTTTCATGATTCGACTCGTGAAACAAATGACGCCGTTCAGAGTGGCCAACCAGGGCGTAACGAGCGCCAGCGCGTTTGTACATCGCAGCCGATATTTCACCAGTGTAACCGCCTTTTTCAACCCAATACACATTTTGTGCCCCCACACCGAGTCGGCTTCCTTTGGCTGCTTTGGCGACACCCTGAAAAGCCAGGCTGCTTGGAAAAATAACGGTCTCAACCGCTGTGGGCAACCGCTTTGAATAAGCTGCCAGTTGCTTGGCCATTCGTTCGCTTTCGGTCGCGTCCAGATACATTTTCCAATTGGCAAATAAATATATCTTGGCGGTGGACATATACCAATTTAAACTAATGGTAAAATATCTTTTTTCATTAACGGACCAATCACTGCCAAACGTAGTTGATTCCACTTGAAAAGCTGACGCGCCAAACGCTCGACATCATGAATCGTCACTTTCTTCAAACGCCTGACAACCTCTTCCGGCGTCAATGTTTCTTTGGCGAACAAAAACTGCTTGGCGTACCACTCGGCCTGCGTACTGCTGTCTTCCATTGACAGCGCCAGCTGACCGGCCACGTTATTTTGGGCGTCGACGAGTTCACGTTTCGTTATCGGTTCCTTCGTCATTTTTTCCAATTCTCCCCTGATGACGGTAAGGGCCTCCTTGAGTCGTTTGGGGTCAAGACCGGCCTGAATATGCCAGGAACCGACATCGCGGAACGAACCGCTGCCGGCTCGAATCATGTAGGCCAACCCGCGTTTTTCTCGGACTTCCACAAACAGACGTGAGCTCATGCCACTGCCTAAAATGGTAAGCAGGATAGTTAAGGCAAAACGATCCGGGTGATTATTGGGCAAAGCTGGAAAATTCAGAATCACCTGGGTCTGATCAACTTTTCGCGTCTCCACTGCCACCCGCTCTTCCAAGCTTACGTGGCGTTCCGGCCATTTGAAATGATCAAATTTCTTGGCATAAAAATTGAGGGGCAAAGCGCCTTTTGGTGCTGCCTGCGCGGAAAAATCTTCCGTTAATTTTTTAATTTTTGCCGATGAAACATTGCCCGCCACCACCAGCACCATATTGCGCGGACTATAATGCTTTTGATAATACTCCCAAAGCATCTCTCGCGTGATCGCTCGAACCGAATCGGCCGTGCCGCCGATATCCCACCCCAACTGATTATCGCCAAAGGTAATCCGATCCGAAAGTAAATCCACTGCCATCGTGGGATTATCTATGTACATGCGGAGCTCCTCGACAATCGCCCCCTTTTCCTTTTCCACCTCGGCCGGCTCGATAACTGAATTGTAAATCATATCCGAAAGAAGGTCGAAAGCAATTGCCTGTTTTTGAGCGTCGATTTTGACGTAGTAGCCGGTGTAATCTTTATTCGTAAAGGCATTATATTCCGCACCCACTGCTTCTAAGGTACGAGAAATATCCACCGCTTCCGGTCGTCGTTTCGTACCTTTAAAAAGCATATGTTCCACAAAATGCGAGGCGCCGGAAAGCGCTTTATTTTCATAGCGCGAACCAACTGGAAACATCGCCAGAATAGTCGTCGCCATTGTTCCTTTCACCGGCACGGTAATAAGCGTAATGCCATTTTTAAGTTTTGATTTGTGGTACATAAGGGGTTCACTCATTTATTTAAATTTTGCTTGCAGATACTCTTTTATTTCTTCCATAGCAACTCTCTCCTGCTGCATGCTGTCGCGGTCACGTACCGTCACTTTTTTATCGTTCAAAGAATCAAAGTCAACCGTGACACAGTAGGGTGTGCCGATTTCATCTTGCCGGCGATAGCGCTTACCAATGGATTGCGTTTCATCATAGTCTACCCAAAAATCTTTACGTAAATTTTGCGCTAGTTCTTTCGCCACGCTAGCGAGTTCTTCTTTTTTGGACAAAGGCAAGACCGCCACCTGAATTGGTGCCAGGTGCTTCGGGAATTTCATAACCACCCGCGTTTCTGTTTTTCCGGCTTCTGTTGTTGGAGCCTCTTCCTCGTGGTACGCTTCAAGCAAACTGACCAAGAGCATCCGATCAATGCCGAACGTCGGCTCAATCACATGCGGTAAAAATTTCTCGCCGGTTTCCGGATCAGCATAGTGCAAATCCTGTCCGCTAATTTTTTCATGCCGCGATAAATCAAAATCAGTGCGATAGGCGATGCCATGGAGTTCTTTCACGCCGAACGGATACTTATATTCAATATCAACTGTCCGCTTGGAATAATGCGCCCGCTCCCCGTCCGGAAGTTCGTGCCAAACCAAATTATCCATATTAATCTGCATTATTTCTTTCCACCAACGTTTGATTTCACCAAGCCACATCTCAAATATTTTTTCCCAGCCTGTGGGGTGAATGAAGTATTCAAATTCACCAATCTCGAATTCGCGCGTACGGAAAATAAAGTTACCGGGCGTGATCTCATTGCGAAAATTTTTGCCGACCTGCGCAATGCCAAAAGGCAAGCGCCGACGCGTCGTCTGCTGGATGTTCTTAAAATTCACAAACATACCGGCGGCCGTTTCGGGCCGAAGATACGCCACGGTCGAACTATCTTCAGTGGTACCCAAGAATGTTTTAAACATCAAATTAAATTGCTTTGGTTCGGTTAATTTGCCACCGCAATCCGGGCAGG
The DNA here is from genome assembly GCA_021790135.1 of bacterium. Lineage (GTDB taxonomy): Bacteria > Patescibacteriota > Patescibacteriia > Magasanikbacterales > GWA2-37-8 > JAJYIJ01. The sequence continues at coordinate 7,239 of JAJYIJ010000005.1, forward strand.
CCACCTCCGATAACGTACGCGGCGGCTCTTTATCATATTTTGGTTCGGCACCGACCGCTTCGAGCAGATGATCAGCCCGAAAACGATGATGACAATTTTTGCATTCCACCAGGCTGTCACTGAAATTCTGGAGATGCCCGGAGGCTTCCCACACTTTCGGATTCATAATAATGGCGGCGTCAAGCGGCACCATATCAGCGCGTTCCTCAACAAAAAATTTCCACCAGGCTTTTTTAATATTCTGTTTCAAAAGATGGCCAAGCGGTCCATAATCCCAGCTATTGGCGAGCCCGCCATAAATTTCACTACCGGGAAAAATAAAACCCCGCCGTTTGCTGAGGGAAATAATTTTTTCCATTATATTTGTTTGTTCCATATGAAAATAGTATAGCAAGGGAATCTGAATAAAAAAAGACCTCTGACAAGGTCTTGGGTCCCGAGTTTCCCTCGGGAGGTTCCACCCAAGTTTCCCCCGTTTTTCACCGGAGAACACTTTTTTTCTTGCCGCTCCGAAGGAGCCAAACCCTTCATCAGCACGGTTTAGTTACTTTAACCCAAAACTCTTCAGCTGTCAATCTAAATCTGACGGAGATAGTCCGCTGTCAGCAATGACTACCCGTAATTTTTCTAACAAGGTTTTCTTGACGTTTTTGGCCACAGTTGGAGTCACCCCCCATCTCTTGGCAATTATTGTCAAAGCAACTGGCTCATCTTTTAATAAATGATCATCCAGAACTGTTTTTTCCCTTTCACTCAATTCTCTTCGCAATTTGCTAACTATAGTATTAAAAATTTGTCTTGATTTTAAATGCATTAATTTTTCTTCTGCGTCACTAGGGTGACCAATTGATCCTTCATCCACAAAGGACGTCTGTGAGGTTTCGTTTACTCTCAACCGCATTTCTGCCACATCAGTCGGAGAAATAGCATTTTTCTTCTTGGCTTTAGTACGGATATTAATATGATCCGCTATTTCCCTATCCGACCAATGTTTAGGAGTACTTAAAAAAACTCGCTCCGCTCTCGTGGTCCCTATCCCTTTTCTATGACGAATCGACTGCTGGATGGCAGATTTTATCTTCGCCTCCGCATATGTGCCCAGTCGTACGCCCCTGTTGGGGTCAAATTTCTTCAACGCCGAGATTAATCCTAAATTTCCTTCTTGAATTAAATCGGCCCAGTGGGCTTGCTCGGATTTATATTCTCCTTTGACAATATTTAAAACCTGCCACAGATAACTCCGTATCAACTTATGTTCGGCGAGCTTGGAACCTTTTTGAAATTCGCGCACTAATTTTTCTTCTTCATCTCTAGGCAACTGGCGGAAGCGCCGGGCCTCAGCCTCATATTTTACCAGTTCGTCAGACTTAACTTCTTCATTTTTTTCAGCCACGATCCCTTCATGCGCCTCTTTTGTTGCTACCTCCTCCTCCGCCTCTCTTCTGACCGGAGAGCCTTCAAAATCCATAAAATAAAGTTTAATTCTCTACACCACGGTTATTTCCGCTTCCTTCTTTTCGCCGATTTTTTTGATTTCATCGTTGAATTCTTTTACCATTTTTTCCAATTCCTCCTGCAGACGAAATTTATCATCCTCCGTGATAGACTTGTCTTTTTCTTCTTTGCCGATAGCCTCCCGAATTTCTTCTCGTACTTTTCGAGTGGAAATCCGCGCCTGTTCCAACTTCTGATGCAAAATTTTGATCAGTTCCTGCCGGCGCTCGCTGGTCAATTCAGGTAAAACAAGTCGAATCAAACGTCCATCATTGATTGGGTTAATCCCTAACCCTGAATCTCGAACCCCTTTTTCGATAGCCTGCAGCAGACTTTTGTCCCAGGGCTCAACGGTCAAACTTTTAGCATCGGCAACTGTGATCGTACCAACGGCCTTCAGTGATTGCTGTCCGCCATAGGCCTCAACTGTTACCGAATCGAGCATCGCCGCCGTCGCGCGACCGGTTCGAAGCTGGGCGATGTCGTTCTTCAAAAAATCGATAACCGCGACAAAATCTTTTTTATGATCTTGAATATTCATAAAACTACGAATGTATATTATTTAATTTCTGGAAGGGCGGTAAACGCCATAAAAAGCAGAGAAGGATTGGTCGGGTGCACGATCAAGCTCACCGGAACCGCGGTTGTCGGCATCTTTTTGGTAATCCAATTAACTCCGCCATCGACAGATTTATAGAAAGTCGTACGGCTGGTGTTGTTGTCGCCGAGGACCGTCCCGGTGTAATACATTTCTTTTGGATTGGCCTGGTTAATCGCAAACGTATACACATTCACGCTGCCGGGAGGGCTGAGCAATTTGATTTCCGACCAGGTTGCGCCGCCATCTTCGGAGTGCAAAACGCCATATTTGCAAAGCCAGAACAAACTATTCTTTCGTCCCGGATTCAAAACCAGACGATAAAAATAAAGCCCGTCATTAAAATTCCGTATCCCCTGACTAATATCTTTCCAGGTCACGCCCCCGTCATCGCTGCGCACCAAACCGTCGTTGGCGCTCACGGCATACAAACGACCGGGAATCAGCGGATCAGCCACCAAGTCGCGCAGTGTTACACCGAAATTTTTTACCGTACGCCAACTAGTGCCATCATCGGTGCTCTCAAGCAAGTCTCCATTGCCAAGGGCCGCGAACACATGCGCGCGGTTACCATAGTCAATTGCCAAAGCAACAATGTTCTGACCGCGTTGTTCACTATAAACTACGTTCCATGACCGATTACAATCGGACGTTTTTAAAATATTAGTGCCATCGGTAGCAAAAACTGTACAGGTGTATTTTGGATCGACGGCCAAACCATAAATGAAACGTCCAGCCAAGGCCGGCACTAACTGCCAGCTAGCCGTATTGTCGATCGAATAAAAAAGCCCTTGTCCCCGCGTTGCCAAATACCAGGTGTTAGCGCTATTCGGATCGGAAAACATTTTGTATATCTGGACCCCGGCGAGACTTTGCATTCCTTGCGCTGTCGGGACTGTATCCGCCGGCTGCCAAGTTTCGCCCTTATCCGTCGAGCGAAACACTCCCATTGGTCCTATTGCCGCTGTCCCGCCAGAAAAAGAAATACAGCCAGCTCCGGTAAAAATAAATACCGACAGGAGCAGACTCACTTGTAGCCAACGTCGTAGCATATAATAAAATCTCAAAATGTTAACAGTACTTTTTCTAATAATAGTCGCGGGTGAATGTTCCGACCCAGCCAGCGTTTCGCTTCAAAAAGTTCTTCAAGCTGTCTGGCCACTGCTTTTTCTTTTTTTTGCCGCAATCTGACATCCCCTTCCATGATCCAAATATCTAAAATTTCTTTAAGACGCTCCCGGTCGCGGACCGAATCGGATGTATCAGAAGAATGTTTCCCTATCATTTCCTCCAGCGCTGCCACTTTTGAATAAAAAGCGCTCCCCCGCAGGTCGCGAATTCTTTCGTATTCTTTTTCATACCATTGCTGTCTTTCCGGCTCGGCAAGAAATTGCATAGCGCGTCCCGGTCGGCCCCACGCCATTGGCAATACCTCTTGCACCTTCGTCTCAGAAACGCCGTTCACTTTCAACCCCTCTGCCAAAATGGTTTCAGGCAACGGTTCAAAATAACAAAGCGGAACTCGGGAACGGATCGTCGGCAGAAGCCGCGAATCATCTTCCGTCAGAAGAAACAAAATCGAATTTTTCCCCGGTTCCTCCAAAATTTTTAAAAGAGCGTTGCCGGCTTCTTCATTCAATAATTCCGCCTCGTCCAGAATGACCACCTGCTTTCCGTCTCCCCACGCCGTCCGGCCAAGCCGCTGCTTGAGTTCGCGCGCTTGGGCAACCGTAATATCTTTCTTCAATTTACCAGTCTTTTCATCTTCAAGCCGTTCAACATAGTAAAAATCCGGATGACGGTCAAGATGTTCAACTGACGTGTGCAAAAGTTCGGCCGCAATCGTGCGGGCGACTGTTCGTTTACCCAGTTGTGCTGTGCCGACAAATCCGTAAGCATGGGCCAAACGATTTTCGCGTGCGGCGGTAGTAAAAAAATCAACAATGTGGCTGTAGCCTATGATCATAGAAAAATCGCCCTCTCCGGTTAACAAATCTTTCTTATACTGTAGCACTAGACAGGGCTTTTGACAATTACAGCAAAGGTCTCTCTGGCGGTTTTTTCCCAAGAAAATTGTTGAGCGCGCTCTGATCCTTTTTCGATCAAAGCTGAACGCATCGAGGAATCCGTTAGCAGTGTCTCCATCGCCTTTGCCCAGGCTGCTGCCTCGCCCGGAACGAAGAGTGCGGCATCAGCGCCGACTTCCATCAAAGCAGTTTGCTTGGCGGCAATGACCGGCACGCCGCTATCCATCGCCTCCAAAATTGGCAGGCCAAAACCTTCATAGCGCGAGGGAAAAATAAACGCCACCGCGCCGCGCAAAAGCTCAATCATTTCTTCACTCGGCACGAACCCAGGGGTAATTATATCTTGTTTGAACGGATTATTCCTGATAGCCAAAGCAATTTTTTCATAACCGACACCGGGCTTTCCAACCAAGAGCAACTGCACATCATGCCTCTTTTTGATGGTAGTAAAGGCCTCAATCGCCAGCAGCACATTTTTTTTCTCTTCCAAACGTCCGACAAATAAAAAGTATGGTTTGGCCAGGCCGTAGCGTGCAAGATGTTTTTGGTCCGGTATTCCAGGTGTAAAACGTGCCGAGTCAAAAGCCAACGGAACAACAAAAGAATGTCCAATATCAAACCATGGATACAAACGTTGCAATTCTTGCTGATTGAATTTACTACTGGTGAGCACTTTTTGTGCGCAACGCAAAATCCACCAGTTCATGAGTTTTAAATAGTTCCGTCCCCAAAAATGATAGGCTTCCGGAAAAACTTTGAAGGCACTATCATGGAGCATCACTGTCGTATTTTTAGGGACAACCCAGGGGATCAATTGCCCAGGTGCAAAAAAAACGTCCGGCGGATGAAAAAGGAGCTCGACGGCCAGCCGCGTCTGGCTCCAAAGTTTTTTAAGTGGCCAGGGTAACACTTTCATCTGCCAATTCGACGGCAGATCACTTATCAATTTAGACTGTTCATTGTTAATTGTTAATTGTTTATCACTATTACAATACAAAATTACCCGGTGTTCAGCCGGGATAATTTTTTTCAAATGCTGGATAATTTGATAACAATACTCCTCCACGCCGGTACGATTCGGCTTCAGGGCATGGCTAGCATCAATGCCGATCAACATACGGAGAAAAATTACTTCGTTGCCAAAATGCTGCGTTTGTAACTATCAAGATTTTCCAAAGCAATTCCCGTTCCCTTAGCAACGCACAAAAGCGGTTCGTCAGCCACATAGGTCGGCACGCCCGTTGCCTGGGCAATCAGCTCATCAAGATTACGCAGTTGGCTAGAGCCCCCCGACAAAATAATACCTTTATCCATCACGTCGGCAGATAATTCAGGCGGTGTCTTATGCAAGACTTCTTTAACCGCTCCCACGAGCAATTCCAAATCATGTTGCAAAGCTTCGGTGGTGTCATCGGAATTAACTGTCAAAATACGCGGCAAGCCGCTCACCATATCGCGCCCTTTAACCTCTATCGTCAGGGGCTTATCCATGAACAAAGCCGAGCCGACCGCGATTTTAATTTCTTCGGCGCTTCGTTCGCCAATCGCCAAATTATATTTGTGCCGAATATATTCCACAACTGACTGGTCAAAACGATTACCACCAACCCGAACCGAACCGGATGAGACAATTCCACCAAGGGCAATCACGGCAATCTCGGCCGTGCCACCGCCAATATCGATGATCATATGACCAGACGCCGCCCCGATGGGAATATCCGCTCCGATCGCCGCCACCACCGGCTCTTTAATAATATACGCTGCGCGCGCGCCAGCCGCGATGGTTGCGTCAATCACCGCCCGCCGCTCAGTCGAGGTGATACCACCTGGCACCGCCACCATTACCTCCGGACGAAACAACCGCACCCCACCCATCGCTTTATTGATGAAATAACGAATCATCGCTTCGGTTGTGTGATAATTAGCGATGACACCATTTTTAAGAGGACGGTCAGCCACAATTGTATCAGGAGTGCGACCAATCATATCTTTTGCTTCCAAGCCGACAGCAAGCACCTTTTCGTCACCCTTCGAAATTGCCACCACACTCGGTTCATTCACGACAATACCTTTTTTAGGGATATACACCAACACGTTCGTGGTTCCCAGATCAATACCAATTTTTTTTATAAACATACAGCGTATCTGTTACTGTGAAAAACCCACTGCGAACGTTCTATCCGTCAAAAGACTGCTGCTAAAAACAACGCTGTGAGTTGAGGGCGTAATCACCCCGGAAGGCGAGGTGCTGGCCACTCCCTTTGTACCAAAGTCCAGGTGGACTGTCAATTGTGGCGCCAGCGTTCCAAGCTGCTTTTGAACACGTAAAGTATACAAGGAAGCAGCGGCCATTTCAGTCGAAAGAGTCGGCGGCAAACGATAGTGGAAAGAAAGCGTATGAGCCTGTCCTGGCTCAAGCGAAAAGAAAGTACCGAACCACTGCCGTCCATTTTCAACTCCTTGATCTACCACCCCTGGCAACGGACTCTTATCCGTCGCCATACTGCCGGAGACGCTGAGAAATTGACTGCCAATGGGCACAAAGACGCGGGCGTAATCGCGGTAGCGTGTCGTGCGCCAATCAAAAGTTCCGCTATGAACGAATTGCATCGTGGCTGTCGCCACATAACCATTTCCTTCCGGCGCCAGATCATACGTGAGATGGCGTGTAATCGAAGCGTCCGTTTTTAAAGCCCCCAGATTTGCATCCACCCACAAAAGATAATCTTCCGGCGCCCCCTCCATACTGCCATTCAAATTATTTGCTTCCAGCGCTGCTTCCAATTTAGGGTGTACGCTATAGAAAATCAACTGTTTCTCGGCAAACATTCTCGGGAGGAGTGCTGCATAATCCGCCCAATGCGTAACTCCAGTGGTCACCAGTCGAGGCAATAAAGCTTGCGCCAATTCGCCGAGCATTTGTTTTCGATTTTTAGTCGAAATTCCTTCGCTGGCATAAGCATACTCCACCTGATACTCCAATTGTTTGGTAAAAGTATCGCTGGTGTACGTTTGACCGGCAACGGTAATCGGACCAGTAATTTTTAATATATTTTCGACAACGGTCGGTGTAAAACCGATGACGCCGTCAATCTGCTCCGCATCGACGCCATGTTCGGCCGCATACATGGCGAGCGAGGTCGAGGCCGATGTCGGAAAATCCGGTGACCAATTGCTATCGCGGAATTGCCATTTCGTGGTACCCAAATATTTTTGGAGCGGCGCGGGCGGTGTTGAAAAAGCAGTCGGCGCATAATTATCCAAAATTTCCGTTCCCTCCGCTTTGATGATGTCCGGCGCACCTTTGTCGAAACGCACAATCGCGTAGGCGCCGATAAACCCGCCTCCTGGTCGGAGCTCGGTATTATTAAGCAATAAAACCAAATACGTCTGGGGGCTGGTAAAACCAAGCGCCTCTTGAACATAATTTGCTTCCTGCGTATTCGTCGTCAGAATGTGAGTGACCACTTCCCTCGCCACCAATGCCCGGCCATTTGCCGATACTAAAAAACGCACCAGCCAAAAACCAGCGACGACAAACGCAAGCAGAAAAACTGCGATGCTAATCCAAAAGAAATTTTTCTTCATAGGCAATTTCTAAACTGCCCGCTTCTTGGCAGACACATTAAAACCTAAATAACGCCCAAACATCAAATGAGTCACGGCATCAATACAAGGAATGGAAGAAAAAAACACCAATGACACCGGCACCAAAACCCACTGCAAAATCATAAATAAATACTGGTGTCGCCGTTGCCGCTCCGGCCGCGGCGGCAAAATCAGCATGCTGATAATAAGCGACACCAAAAGGCCAAGCATCGCTAGCGTCATGAGAACTTGCAACATGTGGGGAGTATTGAAAAAAAGCGCGCTCTGGCGCACCGCGTCACCAGCCACCCACAGCGGCAATTGTCCCAAAAAAGTAATAAGCACTGCCACCACTGCCCAGCTCCACTTCCCCTCCCATTCATGAAATAATATATTCAATTTTTTAAATCGACTGATTTCGGGATGTTTTCTAAATTCCCAGAGCAGATAACTAATATTCTCTGTCCCCCACGCCCAGCGGCGCTGCTGCAAATATAAATTCTTCAAACTGACAAGTACTTTATCATCGCGAACCGTATCCATTGAAACTGGAATATAGAGAGGCGTCACTTCATAATCCCCGCCGTAGCGAAGCCAACATTGAAAAAAAATACGAGAATCTTCGCTAACGATGTCCTTGGCGTGGCCGCCACAATCGGCAATCGCCTGGAAACTCATGCTGTGCGACGAGAAAGTGACCAGGTTCTCCAAACGTGCCAAACTGAAGAGCATCCAGAAAGTCGTTCCAAACGCCATAATACGAAGAAACATCGGCGAGTCCCACAAATTATTATCATAAAGAGTAATCGGCTGAAAAGAACTGTGCGTCGGACGCGGATGCGACAAATACATGAAGCTCAGGTGTGCAAAATATTCGGGATGGACAACGGTATCGACATCAAAAATCGAAGCAATGATGTGCGCATAATCCCAACCACGTTCATCAGCATAATGTTGAAATTCTTGTTCAGCATAATGAATGTTCGAACCTTTTCCCGGGATCTCATCTAAACCATTTTTGGGATGCGTGTATAAAATAATGTCGGCAAATGTTTGACCAAAACTGTCAATGATGCGCCGCTCAAGCTCTTGCCAATGTTCAAGACGCCGCTCTTCGCCTGAAATGACGATATACAAACGCTTCGCTGGATAACTCGACGCGGCCAGTGCTTTGAGCGTTGTTTCCAAAACTTCCCAAGCCTCATTATAAACAGGAAGAAATATGACATTTACTGTTCGCTCCCAATCCGGAAAACTCTTTTGGAGACGATCGAACCACTGCAGACGGACGGCGGAACGGAAACGACGCCACGACAAAATGACATACAGAGAAAAATAGCCAACGCGAAGCACCCAATACACATCAAAAACAATCACGGCATAAATCATCCAAAGCGGTTTAACAAAACTCAAAACAACCGCCGCAATGAGCGTTATCCAAATGCTAAGCCCTGGCGCAATTTCATACCAGCGATAACGTTGATAGGCTGACAGCATACTCATACCTCGTTCCGCTTCCCGCCAATCCTTGGCTCACCGCTGTACAGTGCCAGAGCATACTGGCCGGCATTCCCCTCCCGAAGTTCTCCGGCAGTCCGCTGCGAATCGAATGACGACAAATTCACAATCGAGGAATGCAAGGCAAAAGCAAGTGTATTGGCAAGCGTCGCGGCTATTCTCGTTTCCGTAAAGGTATTCTTTCCCATAATAAGCCCAAGATGCGTTATCGAATGTACCGTGCGATCGGCCATTTGCAAAACTTGATCCAGAGCTTTAAGAAGCCCCAGCTCGCCAGCAATTTTCTGCTGGGCGGCCTTTTGCCAATGTTCACCATCATCGAATGAATAATGAAAAATGATGTTGGAAGCGTTCGATATGTCGATCACCAAATACATACCTTAGCTTAAATTATACTTATTGTTCACCACTAATGTATGCTTGGCTTCAAAAATAGCGTACAAAAATTTATCTCCGATTTCGCGTCGATCTTGAAATTCACGCTCGTCCATGAGCGTATAACGAATTGACCGCCCGGTATCCTTTTCGTATCGTTTAATAATTTTGGCGATGACGAGCGGCTTTAGTTTGCCCACCAGCAGGATATCAGTATCAGTTTCCACGTGCGTGAAAACGCCCGTAAGTATAAAAAGAGAGACGGCGCCCGCCCTCGTTTTAATCTCTTCAATAAGCTCCTCTTCTTCAAGCAGCTCCGCCTTGATTAAAAGCGCCTGTACCTCTTGATACAACGGAGCCTCCATGTCGAGACAAAAATATTTAGAACGCTCTGTCACAGCGTCAGCTGGCGCCGGTACCGACTTAATTAAACGAAGAAGTTCCAAGTTAGCAATTTCGCGACGAATGGCATTCAATTGGATGTCGGCCATTCGCGCCAACTCGCGCACATACAAAGGCGTTTCGGGAGAACGAAAAAAAATCTTCAATAAGGTGACGCGAGTTCGTGAACCAAAAAAGTGTTCAAGCATGTCAAAAGACTTCCGACACCCCGCCGAAAAAGACTCAGCAGCGCATCGTTTATTAGACTTTAGTTACGTGCTGTAGTATAATGAGAAAAGCTCAAAAAGTCAAAAAAATATGGATACTGTCTTGCGCTTGAATGAGTTTTTTGTCGAAGGAGGACGACAGCAAATTTCGCACGTACTACTGCATATCACAGAGCCCTCCACGACTGAAGAAATGGCCAAGGGATATTTTTTTGCTGTCTGCGAAATAAACCATGCCGAAACGAGATACATCGCCAAACTGCAAGACCTGATTGATAAGGCAGAAAATGACTACTACGAATTGTCTGACGAGGGAGATAAAACTGCCTTCGAAACGATTATTGAAAGAATCAACCAGGAAGCCTACTCATTTTTAAAACCAGAAGTTGAGCTGCACTGCATTATCGGCGTCATCCGCTCGCCGGAAATTATTTTCAGTTATTATGGCCAACCTCAACTTTTATTATTATATAAAAATAGGCAAGGGTCATATCAAACCATGGATCTACTCCATGACGAGGCTGGCTCTGAAGAGGACAACGCAAGTAACCAGCTTTTTTCCGAATTGGTCCAGGGTAAAATCAGTCCTGGAGATTATATCTTCGTCGGCACTGCACACATTATCGATTATTTCAGTCCCGATCGTCTTGGCAAAATAATTACCAGCCGCCCATCAGCCGAAAGCGCCCAGCATCTTGAACGGGTATTGCATGATTTAAAAAATGGTTTTTCTTTTGGCGGTCTCATCATCAACCTCGAGTATCAAAAAATCGGTGCCCAAACCAAAAAAACGCGCCCCCCGGGCCTGAGCGGATCAACCGAATCGCTGACCAATCTTTTTAATACTGAGCGGGATACTGCGAACATGCTTTCTCCGTCTCTCTTGCCGAATCTGTTTGGCTCTGGCGAGGCAACACGGAACAAGGAGAGTGTTACTGCAGCTTCAAAACCTATCACAAATAATGCGCAGATACATTCCACCCACCTGAAAGCCCACCAAGCAAAGATGTCCAATAGTGGTGTGTCAAGCGAGCACCAAGAAACGTTGCTTACGATTCTTCGCGGGGCCGGGGCAGCAGGGCTTATTTTCCTTCGCACGCTCGTCTGGCTTGTAGTGAGCGGTTATAATTTACTTTTTGCTTTTGGACGTAATCTTTTTCTCCTTTTCTTTGTTATTACCAATTATCATAACCGCCGCAAAAACATCCTTGATGACTGGCGCCGCGCCTGGCGCAGCCATCGCGAAAATCTTCATCAACTGCCAGCCGTCACAAAAATGCTTTTGATCGCCGCCCTCGTCATCGCCTTTGTTTTTATCGGCAGCCTAATCTACATGCATCATCGTGCCGCCCAAATCGCAGAAGCCAAAGCCTTTGCCGCTTCTGTCCAATCCATCACTGCGGAAAAAGATGCCGCCGAAAGTGCCCTGGTTTATAAAGACCAAGCCGGCGCCCTGAACAATTTTAAAACTGCCGCTTCAAGTCTCAAAAATTTGAACTGCATTTCGACGGAAGAAAAAAATACTTGTGCGACATTGCAAAACGAACTGGCTGACCTCAGTGGTAGAATACGAAAAATAACCGTCGTAACTCCAACAGTCTTGGCTGATGAAGCTGGCTTACTGGCTGGCAATACCCTAACGGGGCTCGTCAAAATTGGCACCAAACTTATTGGCTACTCTAATACGACCTCATCGCTTTTTCTCTATGATTTACAAACAAAACAAACCAGCCGTTTGAGTACTGGAGTGACAGGTGGTTTCTCTGCCGCGGCCGTACCGAAAGAAAATGACTATGCGATTTTTGTCTACGCGCAAAATAAACTGCTCCGTTTCGATCCGACAAACGATAACACCAAAACCATTGACGTTAGTTATTCTAATTCAAACGTTTCCATCACTGGCATTGCCGTCTATAATCGACGGCTATACTCGCTCGATAATGCCCACGGCCAGATTTATCGTCATGATCCAATCCAAACCGGCTTTGGACCTGGGACTCCCTGGTTAGCTTCGCCCGTCGGAGATCTTTCACAAGGCGTTGGTCTGACCATCGATGGCGACATCTACATCTTGGAAAACAACGGCCACATTGCCAAATTTACTTCGGGTGCAGCCGACCAATTCTCGGTGCAAGGCCTTGACCCCAGTTTGACCAGCGGCAACGCTCTGTGGACCTATACTGATCAAAACTATCTTTACATCATCGACGCAAACACAAAGCGTCTTATTATCCTCAATAAAGACGGCACACTCAAAGCACAACTGACTTCAGAAACATTCAATTCTCCGGCCGGCCTCGCGATTGATCCAGATACCAACACCGCCTATATTGCCGATCAGACCAAACTCCTTACGGTTCCCTTGCCCCAACAATAAACTTCCAACGAAAAATAAAACAGCCCTTTAGAAGGGGCTGTTTTAAATACGAGAAAAATTTATTTCAGAGTGACTTTTGCGCCAGCTTCTTCAATCTTTTTCTTCATCGCTTCGGCGTCTTCTTTTTTCACGCCTTCCTTGATGACTTTAGGTGCAGCGTCAACGAGTGCTTTAGCGTCAGCCAAGCCAAGACCAGTCACTTCCTTCACGGCCTTGATTACGTTAATCTTGTTTGCACCGGTCTCAGTCAACTCAACGTTGAATTCAGTCTTTTCTTCGGCAGCAGCCTGACCGCCAGCGGCCGGGGCAGCGAGCATCTGTGCCGGGGCGGCAGCTGAAACACCGAATTTTTCTTCCATCGCTTTCACGAGTTCGGCGAGTTCGAGAACGCTAAGTCCTTCGACATCAGTGAGAACCTTTTGAATTTTATCTGACATAGAATTTTAATATTAAGCTTTTTTCTCCTTATAAGCATTAAGAACAGTATACAAACTGCGAATGACCGCCGCGGATACCGTGGCAAAATCTTGGATCGGAGCATTTAATGTGCCGACCAATTTGCCGTATAATTCTTTCTTACCTGGTATCGCCGCCAAAGTTTTTACCATGGCCGTATCGATGAAAGCGCCATCCATGATGCCGCCAAAAATACTCACGACATCATGTGTCTTAGCAAAAGTATTCACGACTTTCGCCGCGGTCACTTCGTCGCTGCCCATAAAAGTGGCAACGCCACCTTGGAACGACAGAGTATCGACGTTGGTAAGACCAGCAGATTCAAGAGCGCGCTTAACTAACGTCTTTTTGACCGCCACCATCGAAACGCCATCCTTTCTGGCTGCTTTTCGCAGTTCTTCGGTTGCAGCGACAGTTAAACCCTGGAAATTAGCGAATACCACACTTTTGGCCTGTTTGAGGCCGTCAGTCAGAGCCTCTACGGTCGTCTGCTTCTGTTGTTTAGATTTTGGCATAAAAAAAATCTGTGTTGTACCACAGAACCTGTAACCTCGACCATGAACTGTCATTTTGGTTAAGTAAAATTATTTACTCGTGCAAAATGCTTGTTCGGATTACCTCGGCAGGTACCTTGCGGTTATTAAATTCCGAAAAAACGGAATGCGTATGCCGATGCGAGATCGGGACCCCGACTTTACGTCGGGGCTGTCTATGGTGTCGATAGACTATCAAAGTGAACAAAAATTGTCAAGCTCTATTCCGGACTAATCACCGTACCGGTAAATTTTGCTCCGGTAATGGCTTTCTCTACCTCTCCCAAATCCGTGCCTTTTACAAAACCGACCTTCAATTTTAATCGGGAAGCCTTCTTGGCCGCCACCGGATCAAAAGGAACATTCGCCCCTGGCACCCACTTATCGCCCACTATTCTGCGGAAGCGCTTCCAGGAAATAGTTTCAAATTTCTGCGCCTCAGGATTCACGCGCGGATCGCTGTCATAAATGTAATCGACGTTCGACAAATTAAAAATTTCCGCGGCGTTGTAGGCTTTGGCCAGGAAAACTGCATCGGTATCGGTTGACCAGCCCGGTTTGTAACCGGCAACGATAATTATTGATTTGTCGGTTTTTACCGGACGTGTCGGCTTCACGACTACTTTTTCGTAAGCAAGCTCGCCAAAAAGATGACGAACAAAATGCGCATTCAACACCGTTGTTTCAATTCCCATCCAATCAAGCTGAGTGGCCTCGGTAATTTCAGCCGCGCGCAGACCATTTTGATACTTTCGACACGTTGCGCCGCCGCCGATCACTAAAATAAATTTTTTACCTTGACTGACCTCGCGTAAAATTAGGTCACGAAATTTTTTCAAGAATTCGCTGTTGAAACCGGTGGGAGGGATAATAACTGAACCGCCGACGGAAAGAATAGTGTACATATTTATTTTGCCATTAACTAATTTTTATACCGACGCATGTCGGGAACGCTGTGTGAATGAGGGTACTCTGCTTTTTATGTCTCTCTGAATCTTGACCGGCCGATTCTTAATCCACCGCGATGGTGTTCGATAAGCGGTCTTCCCCTTCTGGGCGCGATTGGAAGAATAGTTTTTCACAACGTTGATTATTTACGGATAAATATCGCCACGACCCAATTGATCACCCATAACAACAGCGCGCCCCAAAAGGCCGCCGTAAAATTGGCAACCGCGAAACCACTGACAAAAGATGAACCGAACCAAAAAAGCAGGGCATTAATCACTAATGTGAAAAAACCAAGTGTGATAATATTCACCGGTAATGTCAGAATAAATAAAATCGGTTTAATAAGCGCATTAATAAATCCCAAGACGAGAGCCGCCAGAAGTGCGATCCAGAAATTGGCGATCTGAATGCCCGGGACAAAATACGCCACCACCAGCAGCGCCACTGCGCCCAAAAACCAACGAAGAAGTAATCGCATAGTCAAAATTTTTCCTATTCTAGCATGAGGCTCAACACCTGTCCATCAGGCGCCAAGCAAAAGAGCCGTTAACCAATAGATAATCGGAACGATGAGCTGAAAGAGGAAAAAAGCGAAAAACAGCACCAACCAAATCCCATAACGATCCAAAAAAACTTTTACTCGATACAGAGAATCCGGCAAAAGGGCATACAATAATTTTGATCCGTCAAGCGGTGGCAGCGGCACGAGGTTGAATACCATGAGAAGCACATTAACATACACAATGATGTCAATAAAAGGGGCGATTGAGCTGGCGCCAAGTAGACGCGCGACAACAGCGAAACAGACGGCAAGCAAAAAATTGGCTGCTGGACCGGCTAACCCAACCACCACCGGCCCCCATTTCTGATTGCGTAAATTGTATGGGTTGTACGGAACCGGTTTGGCATAAGCAAATAAAAATTGACCGCCCGTTAAAAGAAACAGTCCAATCGGCATCAGAATAGTTCCCCATACATCAATATGAGCACGCGGGTCAACCGTCAAACGCCCGGCATAACGGGCCGTCGGATCACCAAGCCAGTCAGCCACAGCACCATGCGCGTATTCATGGATAATCGCCGACGGAATGATAATAATGAAGTAAAAAACAAGAGTTAATGGATCCATACAAACTTGACAAAAAACAATGTCTTCAGTATACTATGCCTACCTAAATGGTGCAATGCACCCCCTAATCCAAGTTCTATGAGCATGTCCTGTTATATGTGTGGAAAGAAAGCCACGCGTGCCAATCATGTCAGCCACTCCAATGTTAAAGTGCCCCGCCGACAAAAGCCGAATCTACAGCTTTTAAAAGTGGATGGGCAAAGTATGCGCGTCTGTTCAACGTGCCGCCGCACTATGAATAAAGACCTCAAAAAATAAACTTACTACATTAAAAAATCCGCTGCTAGCAGTGGATTTTTTAATTGGCCAAAGACGGCAACCTATCCCGTTTGGGTAGGTGGTGAACCGCACGCAAGGCCCACGGGCCAGGCAGATATTGGTAGACCAGAAATACTTGTTGTAGAATAAGTATAACCGTCTCGAGCTTAAATGTAGTATAAATCCGTTCCCCAGGTCTGTCAAATAAAAAACCGTCTCGTTGAGGCGATTTTTATATGTTCGTATTCAATTATTCCAATATCCCATCCAAATTTACATCGTAAAGAATGGCTTCTTGCAATTGACGATATTCAACCACCTCTTCCGGTTTAAACCAAAGGCCAATTTCTCGTTCTGCTTCAGATGGTTTATCCGAACAATGGATAAGATTGCGGACGGCTCGCCCATCAATACTCGACAAATCATAGGTGTCGAGCGTAAAGTCACCGCGAATTGTACCAATGTCCGAAGTGAATGGTTCGGTTGCACCGACTAATTTTTTCACAATTCCGACCGCCTGATTTCCCTCCCAGACCATTGCCACCACCGGTCCCGCTGCCATAAATTTAACCAGTTGGCGTACGATATCCTTGCCATATTCAATGGCCGGCTTATCAACCGAGAGGCCGGCAGCCGTTCTGCCTTTTACCGTCGTTTCGCCTTTTTCCTGAAACCATTTTTCGTCTTTATTATAGTGTTTCCACAAACGTTCTTCATCGGCCACAAAAAATTTTAAAGCGACCAATTTTAACCCGGTTCGTTCAAATCGTTGAATTATTTCCCCAATCAAGGAGCGCTGCACGCCATCGGGTTTAATGATGACAAATGTTTTCTCTTTTTTTGGATGCATCATAGAGGAAAATAAAATAAATAGCTGGCCCCAGTATACCAACAACAGAGGACAACGTCAATATAATACCGCCAAACGAAATTGTACTACTTTTTTTATTTTATCAGTCACGATCAAGAGGCTTGCCGGCACAATGCCGACATCAGCGATGTGTTTTTTATAACAATATCTTTTAATTGTCTTCAACAATTTTATTTTTTTGGCATAGGTCACGGCCAAATCAGTCGCCAACTCTCCGCTTCGACGAGTCTTTACTTCAACAAAATAATAATCGTCATTTTTTTTCGCCACGATATCGATTTCCCCGACGGGTGTATAAAAATTCCTCTCCACGATTGAAAAACCATGACGGGTTAAAAAAAGGGCGGCTTGGTTTTCTCCCCAAACGCCAAACGATTTTCCCCTCCTTTGCAGCATAGACACTTAGGCTTTTGACTTGGGTAAATATTGTGTGCGAGATCGGA
>JAJYIJ010000072.1 GCA_021790135.1 bacterium
CTGCCGACACATGCACTTGATAGACAGTATAATAGGGGAAAAGAGCGGCTTGTTCAAAAAGCACCACATCCTTTTCATAGCCATTAAAGGCATAGTCTCCCCACGCCCATAAACTGGTACCCCACAAGATCGCATTGATAACAAGCAATGAAAAAATAGTGATGCGTCGAATAAGCAGCTTGTGGCGGAAATACCAAAAACTAACATCTAATTCACGATTGCTAAACTCACCGGTCGGATCAGTATAGCGCTCATACGTTGTCTTTGCCTGAGCTTTTTGTAAACGCTTCGCCATATCCCCGTTTGGCGTGCTGCTCCGCTGATTAGAATAAAGATTAAGCATAGAAATAGTATAGCTCAAAAATGACCGGCTGACAAAGGATACATGTCTTGCCGTAAAGCTTTCTTTATGATAAAATGGGGGCACTTAGCTGCGAGCAATTAACTTACTTTACTCAGCATTCGTTATGCCCTTACGAACAGTTTCCAAAGGACGGATCACCGAGAAAAAAACTACAGAAAACAAAAAAGGAGCGCCAATAAAAAATACACCGGACTCGAATAAAAAATCCGGTTCGTATGGCGCCTCCAGCATCACGGTCTTGGAAGGTCTCGAGGCTGTCCGCCGTCGTCCGGGCATGTATATTGGCTCCACCGGCCCAGTCGGCCTCCATCACCTTATCTGGGAAGTCGTTGACAACTCGATTGATGAAGCCATGGCTGGCTTTGCCAAACGCATAACAGTAACGCTCCTGCCCGATCATCTTGTGGAAGTACGCGACGATGGTCGCGGCATTCCCGTTGACATTCATCCAACCCAAAAAGTCTCGGCGCTTGAAGTGGTGATGACAATCCTCCATGCTGGCGGCAAGTTCGGCGGCGAAGGCTATAAAATCTCTGGCGGTTTGCACGGCGTCGGCGTTTCGGTGGTCAACGCGCTTTCTTCTTATGCCAAAGCCGAGGTACACCGTGACGGCAAAATTTGGGTGCAAGAATACAAACAGGGCAACGCCCTCAAAAAAGTACGCGCGGTTGGCACCTGCAAAGACACAGGAACCATTATCACCTTCCGCCCTGATACAAGTATTTTTGAAACAATCGACTTCGACTGGAAAACCATCATCGATCATCTGCGTCAGCATACCTACCTGACCAAGGGAGTCCATTTAAGCATCATTGATTCGCGCACCCCTGAAGAAAAAGCCCTTGATAAAACCAGTCTCGATTTTCCCTCTGTCACCTATCAATTTTATTTCGAAGGCGGCGTCGCTTCCTATGTTCGCTTCTTGAATCAAGGCAAAGAACTTAAAAACGAAACGATTTTTTACGTTGAAAAACAAGCCGAAGGTGTGCAAGTGGAAATCGCCCTGCAATACACGAATGATTTTTCAGAAAATCTTTTCGCCTTCACCAACAATATCTACAATCCGGATGGCGGCACGCACGTGGCCGGCTTCCGCACTGCACTGACACGCAGTATCAACAGTTACGCGCGAAACAAAGGCTTTCTCAAAGAAAAAGATAGCAACCTAACCGGCGAAGATGTGCGCGAAGGTCTGACTGCTGTCATTTCGATCAAAATCCGCGAACCGCAATTCGAAGGTCAAACCAAAGCCAAGCTCGGCAATACCGAAGCCAAAACTGCGGTTGAAACCGTACTCGGCGACGCCTTTTTGATCTTCCTTGAAGAACACCCGAAAGATGCCGAAGGCGTCATTGGTAAGTGCGTCCTGGCCGCCAAAGCCCGCGCCGCCGCCAAGATCGCCCGTGATACCATCCTGCGCAAGGGCGCTCTGGAGGGCTTCACCCTGCCCGGCAAGTTAGCTGACTGTTCCAGCCGGCATGCTGAAGAATCCGAACTTTACATCGTCGAGGGTGATTCGGCCGGCGGCTCAGCCAAACAAGGTCGCGACCGCGAACATCAAGCCATTTTGCCTTTGCGCGGTAAAGTTTTAAATGTCGAACGCGCGCGCCTCGATAAAATCCTTGCCAATAATGAACTAAAAAGTTTGATTATTGCCATGGGCACAAATATTGGTGAACAATTTGAAATCGAAAAATTGCGCTACTACCGCATCGTCATCATGACTGATGCCGACGTCGACGGCGCGCATATCCGCACTCTGCTTCTTACCTTCTTCTACCGCTATTACCCTGAACTCATTCGCCAGAACCATATCTACATCGCCCAACCTCCGCTCTTCAGCGTGAAGTATGGCAAAGAAATTGCCTACGCTTACAACGATGAAGAAAAAGAAAAAATTCTGAAGGATCTAGAAAACAAAAAAGGCAAAGGAGCGCCAGAGGCTAAGGCGAAGAAAAAAGCAGTGGCCACAGCCGAAACTGTCGCCGAAGCTGAAACCAAAGAAGGTGACTCGGGCGATCTCGAATCGGTCGTTATTGGCGGCGTCAAAGTGAATATCCAACGCTACAAAGGTCTTGGAGAAATGAACCCGGAACAACTTTGGGAAACCACGATGGACCCGGCGCGACGAATTATGAAAATCGTTTCCGTTGATGATGCCGAAAAGGCCAACGAGACGTTTGAAATCCTAATGGGCAACGAAGTGGAGCCACGCAAAAAATTCATTCAGACCTACGCCAAGAGCGTCCAAAATTTGGATATATAAAATAAATTTAAAAGTGACATATGCCAAAAAAGTCTGTGCACTAGGAAGATCTTTCGCCCCCCGATGCACATCGGGGGACTCAGGATGACAATTGATTACGTGACAAGTACATACATGTGCACAGCGAAACTTGACGAAAAAATCCTCTCTTGCTATACTACCGGTACTAAAACACAGCCGCAAGGCTGTTTTATAAACGACGCAGGTGAGCGAAAAGCAAATAAATTTGCTTTTCCGAGCCGAGGAGTTTATATTTTATAAAAACCTATGAAAATTGCTGAATCCATCAAAAGTTACGTGGTCGGCTCCTATGTTGAAATGAAAAAAGTCACTTGGCCGACTAAGAATCAAACCATCAACTACAGCGTTTTGGTTATTCTTATGAGCCTCGGCATTGCCGCCTTCTTTGCTGCTCTTGACTACATTTTTAGCTCCGGCATCACTGCTCTGCTTACTCGTTAATAGTCAATTCCCTCATTTCGTATGGCGAAACAAACCCTCAATCTTGGTCGGCGCTGGTATGTGCTGCATACCTACAGCGGCTACGAAGAAAACGTTAAACACAACATCGAACAGCGTATCGAGTCTTTCGATATGCAAGACAAAATTTTTAACGTGTTGGTGCCGAAAGAAAAGAAAATCAAAATTAAAAATGGTAAGCGTACCAGCGTCGAAGAAAAAATCTTTCCAGGATATATTTTAGTCGAAATGATCGTTACTGACGACTCTTGGTATGTGGTACGTAACACGCCGAACGTTACCGGCTTTGTCGGCTCAGGCACGACCCCGACGCCGATCGACCAAAAAGAAGTTGACGCCTTGCTCAAACGCGTGAACAGTACGGCCGAACCATCACACAAGATCGACGTCAATGTTAATGATGTCGTGCGCATCGTCGATGGGCCATTCAAAAATTTTGAAGGTAAAATCAGCCAAGTCGATCAGGAACGCGGCCGCATCAAAGCGCTCGTTTCCATGTTTGGCCGCGAGACGCCGGTTGAATTGGACGCACTGCAGGTTAAAAAAATATAATTTAAAAATTTTTCGAGGTTTTGTCATCCTGAGCGAAGCGAAGGATCTAAGAAATTATAGCTACTCAGATTCTTCGCTACGCTCAGAATGACAGAGCGCATGCAGATCGCCCCTCGGGCTTCTAACGAGGGCTTCTCAATCCTACACACGACAACCTAATTCCTACAATCTACTATGGCAAAAAAATTACTAACGCAAGTCAAACTCCAAATCCCCGGTGGCGCCGCTAATCCAGCCCCGCCAATCGGTCCGGCTTTAGGCCAACATGGCGTCAATATCGCCGGCTTCTGCAAAGAATTCAACGACAAAACCAAAGATCTTAAAGGTGAAATCGTGCCGGTGGTTATTTCCATCTACGAAGACCGTTCCTTCAGTTTTATCATGAAAACTGCGCCGGTTGCGGAAATGATCAAAAAAGCTGCTAAAATTTCCAAAGGCTCCGGCAAACCGCTTCAAGAAAAAGTCGGCAAAATTACCAAAGCGCAGGTCAAAGAAATCGCCGAAAAGAAAATGCCCGACCTCAACTGTCACACCGTGGAAGCCGCGATGCGCATGGTGGAAGGTACGGCAAAACAAATGGGAGTAACAGTAGAATAACACAGATTGTGCCGATTTAAAACGGATTACACAGATTAAAAAATCCGGGTTTTAAACCCGGATTTTTGTATGGACAAATAAAAGTAGCCCTAGTAAATTTCAACTCTTTGTGCTACGATAACGCTAATATCCTCATCTCTATGCCCCTTGTCATTTTTACAAACTTGGAAGAAAAGGAAAAAACAGTGGCCTCTTTTTTGCCGTCAACATTCTTGGCATCATCTTTTCGGCTATCGTTGTCTATTCTCTAATGGGCTTTGCGCGTAAAAAACGATTGGCCGATCAAACTGCTGCCAAAGCCGACAAACTTGAACAACAAAAACTGCGGCGGCGGAAAAAAAATTGAAACGAACAAAACTAACTAACGCCCCTCACCTTTTTGTTTCTCGTCCATTTAGAATAACCTACTAAAAACCGCTGCCGCGGAACTCTTTCTTCCGACAATTCTTGCCAGACCACACAAAATTGGCACGTCGTCCTTTGCGCGACTGGGCAAACGTTTAAAAAGTAAAACTAACGAGCGGACTCCTTCGCTTCCTAGCCGCTCATCAGCCGCCAACTTGCGACCAGCTTCACGGTTGCGTGATGTGGTGCTGAAACCAGTGGCAACCAAATCAGCCAACCCAGCCACCCCCAGCAAGA
>JAJYIJ010000073.1 GCA_021790135.1 bacterium
ACTTTAATTTATTAATGAAATATGGACAGTGGCTAAATGGCCGCCTTTTTGATATTAAAGTGCTTGAGTTAGCCAGAATAACAGATTTTTTCCCCAAAAAAGAAAATCCAGAAAAGTTTAAAAAACAGCTAAGATTAGCCTATTCTGTGGGTGTGAAGATATCAAAAAAAGCCGTTGAACGTAATCGTCTGCGTCGCCAGCTCCGCGAGTCAGTTCGACTCTTTTTAAAAAATAATTCATTTCCTCAGGGTCTATATCTTCTGTTTGTGGCAAAAAAAATAGCACTCAATGAAAGTTATGCTGAAATTAGCCAAGAAGTAGAATTATTGATGACAAAAATAAAAAAATTTGTCCAGTGCTAATGTCTTTCTCGTAGTCATGTATAAGGAAGCTAGTCCGGTGTTGTCTTTTGACGAGCCCGCGACGGAGACAATAAAAATATGATGAAAAAAATACTAATTTTTCTCTTATCCTTGCCAAAAAACGCCATTTTAATTTTAATTAAAATTTATCAGAAGACCCTATCGCCTGATCATGGCTGGTTCAAAAACCTTCATCCGGCCGGCTTTTGTCGTTATTATCCGACCTGCAGCGAATATGGATACCAAAGTATAAAAAAAAGAGGCGTTATCATTGGCTCTCTCAAAGCTGGCTGGCGAGTTCTCCGATGCAATCCGTGGAGTAAGGGTGGTATTGATGAACCCTAGCTTATTAGCCTTTGCCAATGTTTTGCCGCCACAAAAGATTAATTTTCAATAAGGACAATTTTATTTTTTCCGGTTTGACCGCGAAGGATTGTAATAGTACTTTTTGGTACTTTATATTTTAAAGCTAAAAGCCTAATGACTGCTTTGTTGGCACTACCGTCGACTGGCGCGGCAGTCACCTTTATTTTTAAAGTTCCATCGGCCATCACGCCGACAATTTCATTTTTAGATGAACGGGGCAGGACATGCACAGCTAATTTCATAGCATTTAATACACCAACATAATTCTCCAGATGTTGGCTTATAGAATAAACTTTGCCCGAATTTCTTTTAAAATTTGTAAATCTTTTTTCACTTTTTCCGGTTCAGTTTCCAAATAAAAATTTTTATTACGTACCGCCGGATGGGATAAAAGCGCTTCAAAGCCCTTGTGACCAATATATCCTTCACCAATATGGGCGTGACGGTCTTTATGGCTATTAAATTCCACCAGCGAATCATTGCAATGGAACATTTGTAAGTTTTTTAGTCCAATCGTTTGATCAAACAGTTTGAATGTTTTTGTGACTGCTGCCGGCGTGCGAATATCATAGCCACTAGCAAAGGCATGCTGCGTATCATAGCACACGCCGATGTTAAAGGCGCGGAGCTTGGGATGATGAATGATTTCCGCCACCTGTTCGAATGTTCCGCCAATCACGTTACCGGCGCCGGCTGAAATTTCAATCAAAAATTGTGTGCTGCCACGGTATCCATTCAATACTTTTTGTAGACCCTCAACCACTTTAATAAAACCAATTTTTTCTCCAAAATCATTATAACTGCCGAGGTGGCTCATAACGAACTGCGCTCCGAGCAAAGTGCCGCGTTCTAATTCTTCGCGGAGAACTTTAATCGAACCATAGCGGACGCGGTTGTTTGCGGATGCCAAATGGATAAAGTAGGGCGTGTGAATAACGCAGGCACGTTGGCCACAGAGCGCCATATTTGTTTTAAACAAATTAATCACCGTTTTGGTGAGTGGCGGTGGGTTGCCACCGCGTGGAGAGCGGCTGAACATTTGAAAAACTTCGCAGCCGATGGCGGCCGCATTGAGCGGGGCGTTAAAAACGCCGCCGCTGATGGAAACGTGTGCACCAAAATACATAGTACAATCAGTATAACGTTTCTAACAAAAAACCGCCAGAATTCTGGCGGCACGAGTGGTGTTTATTTTTTCCCAATAATTTTTTCCTTCAGGAAGCTAACCACTTTTCTGTTTTGTAGGGTTGATGCGACGGTATCGAGCACCTCTGGTTTTTTAAGATTTTCTTCGACGGTAGCGTCGCCAGGGTAGGCCTGCTTGATAGCAGCAACTTCTTTCTCAATTTCGGCCGAGTCAACCGTGATGGAATTATCAAGAGCCACCTGACGGCTAATTAAGGCGGCTTTGGCGCGTTTGGTGGCGCCTTCGGTAAAATCTTTAAGAATATCTTCTTCGGTTTTACTGTCAAGCAAGTATTGTTCCATACTGATGCCGCGACGATCAAGATCAGCCTTTAATTCATAGAACATTTTTCGCTTTTCTGAATCAATCAAAATTTTTGGCAATTCTTCGAAAGTGGTTTTTTCAATCAATTGATCAAGAATGGCAATCTCCAACCGTTGGTCGGCTTTTGTTTCCGCTTCGCGCGTCAGATTGGCCAAAAGTAACTCTTTTAATTTTTCCAAACTCGCTTGCCCAAGACTTTTGGCAAAAGCATCGTCCAGCTCAGGATATTCCAGCTTAAACACGTCATTTACCGTCACCTTAAAGTCAACATTCTTGTCGGCTAAGTGTTTCTGGTAGTGCTCTTTGGGGAATTTCAACGTGAATTCTTTGGTGTCGCCCTTTTTTAATCCGACCAGTTGCTCAGCCAAACCGGGGATATAGTGCGGTTCGCTCAAATATACCTGGTGATTGGCGGCATGCCCGCCTTCCACCGGCACCTTATCTAAAAACATGTCCATGGTTATGACTAGCTTGTCTTCTTTGGTAGCAGCGTCGCCTTTGGTCGTTTCTTTGGGCTGCATTTTTTTAAGATTATCAAGGGTGTCATTGACTTCCTTTTCACCGACTGAAGGAGTCTCGGGTTTGACCGTGATAGTATCCAGTGCCGACAATGTCACTTTTGGTAAGAGAGCCACCGTCGCCGTATAAATAAAATCATTGCCAGGAGCCATTTTTTCGACGCGTACCTCGGGCATGCCAATCGTCTGTAATTTTTCAGTTTGCACTGCAGTAAAAAAGGTCTTTTGAATAATTTTTTCCGCCGCTTCTTGTAGAATATTTGTTTCTCCCACTTGTTGTTTGACGATATCGTAAGGAGCTTTGCCGGGGCGAAAGCCCTTGATGGCCGCCCGTTCCGAGATACGGATGGCCGCCGCCTGCAAATCTTTTTGATAATCATCTGGCGCAATCGTAAAGGTGATCTCAACTTGAGATTTTTCTAATTTTTTAACAGTATAACTCATAAAAGAAAGTAAAATAAAAAAGCTAGTTTGCCTATCTTAGCGGGAAAAAGAGCTTCTGTCAATGGAAGAAAAAACCCGGCGTAAAGCCGGGTTTTAGTTGATTTTTAGGGGATATTATTTAATCAAAAGGCCAACAATCAGAAGAGCAACGATATTGGCGACCTTGATCATCGGGTTAATGGCTGGGCCAGCCGTGTCTTTATAGGGATCGCCAACAGTGTCGCCGGTAACTGCTGCCTGGTGAGCAAAACTACCCTTACCGCCATAATTGCCCTTTTCAATAAATTTTTTGGCATTGTCCCAGGCGCCGCCGCCAGTTGTCATCGAAATGGCGACAAATAGTCCGGTGATAATAGTACCAACAAGCAGGCCGCCCAAAGCTTGGACGCCGAGAAGCCATCCAACAAGAATCGGAATAACAACCGGCAAGAGAGCCGGCAGGATCATCTGGTGAAGAGCGTCTCTTGTGACAATATCAGAAGCCTTACTGTAATCCGGTTTACCCGTTCCTTCCATGATGCCAACAATTTCTTTAAATTGACGTCGAACTTCCTCGACCACCTTTTGAGCCACTTTACCGACGGATTCCATCAACATCGCACCGAACAGATAAGGTAACAGGCCGCCGATGAATAATCCCGAAAGTACTTTTGGATCGTTGATGGCGAAAGTGATTGAAGACGGAAGTTTATGGGTGAAATCAGCAAAAAGGACTAATGAAGCCAAACCAGCACTGGCAATGGCGTAGCCTTTGGTAACCGCTTTCGTGGTATTGCCGACAGCATCAAGTTGATCGGTTGTATCGCGGACGCTTTCTTCTAAACCAGACATTTCTGCAATGCCACCCGCGTTGTCAGTAATCGGACCATAGGCATCGATGGTAACAACAATTCCCGCCAAAGAAAGCATCGCCACTGCGGCGACAGCGATACCATAAACGCCGGCCAAGGCAAAGGCTGCGAGTATCGCAACGACGATGGCAATCACGGGCCAGGCCGTTGAACGCATGGAGGTGGCGAGGCCGGCAATAATATTCGTGCCGTGGCCAGTGACACTGGCTTTAGCAATTTTTTGAACTGGTTTGTAAGCCGTCGAGGTGTAATATTCAGTGAGAAAAACCATAACGCCGGTTAAAGCCAAACCGATCAAGGTCGTCAGATAAATTGGCCACACCGCAATCGATAAGCCATTCATAAGCCAGGCCGTCACTGGATAGAAGACGATGGCAGAGAGAACCCCGGCCGCTATTAGCCCCTTATAGAGTGCCGCCATGATATTACCTTTCTTGCCTAAATGGATGAAGAAGGTGCCAACGATTGAGGCGATCATGGAAACGCCGCCCAAAACAAGCGGAAAGGTAAGAACTTTGTCGTTAGCTGGGAAGAGCAAACTGCCGAGCACAATTGCCGCGATGGTCGTGATAGCATACGTTTCAAACAAATCAGCGGCCATTCCCGCGCAGTCGCCAACATTGTCGCCAACATTGTCGGCAATCACTGCCGGATTACGCGGATCGTCCTCAGGTATACCTTTCTCTACTTTACCGACAAGGTCGGCCCCAACATCCGCCGCCTTGGTATAAATACCGCCACCGAT
>JAJYIJ010000074.1 GCA_021790135.1 bacterium
AAATATTTTTTGAGTTTTCCCGAAGTTTTGGCCGCTTGGCGCGTGACTGATTGTATCGCCGATCACATCGCTTCGAAGCGCGTAAAATTGGAACACTATACAGACGACTCGATCGGGCCTCTGAGCCAGCACAAACTGACTGAGCGTGATCATTTTACCTGGTATGATTTGCCAGCGTCCATGTAAGGGCCATTTTTATGGAGTTTGTTTCTTTCCATTCTGACGAAGCGCAGCTGAGGGCCGCTCGTTATTTTCTCGAGGATTCACTGAAAGGTGCGGAGCATCCAACCATCGCACTTTCAGGCGGGCGGACGCCCCTGCCGCTCTATGCTGATTTGGCGCGGCAGCAACTTATAACTCCTTTCCCAGTAGAATTTTATTTGGTGGATGAACGCTGTGTTCCTTTGGTTGATCAAGCCTCGAATTATCACAACATTACCGAAGCTTTTCGGCCAGCCAGCCGGGCCTTCTTGGATCATTTTCATTTTTTTGATGTTTCGTTAGCGCCGTCAAAAGCCGCAGAAAAGTACGCTGAAGAGTTGCAAACTTTGCCGCGTGGGGTCTTCGACGTGGTAATTCTTGGCATTGGCAATGATGGGCATACTGCCTCGCTTTTTCCGGGGAGCGCCGCCAATCGTGAAGAGAAGGCCTTGGCGGTTCACGCCATTAATGAACATACCGATCAAGTGCCGATTCGCGACCGTTTGACCATCACTTGGCCGGTCATTTTGGCCGCCAAGCGAATTTTAGTTTTAGCGGGAAAAGGAAAAGGAGAGGTTATTGAAGAATTGAGAAACGGCATAAAAAAGTTTGAGGAATTTCCCGTGCACCGCTTGGAAAGCCACTCCCATTGTGCTATTTATTTTCTGTCTTAACTATTCATATGCAATTTGATTTTTTTAATGGTTCACGTCTTCAGGCAAAAGATCTCACTCGATTTTTGCGAAGGCTGGAGCCATACCGTCAGCATTTGTTAGAAGTAGTTGAGAAGGGAGGATATGATTTTGCTGAAAGCTCGATTAATCTACCGAGCGATGCCGCACTCTTGGACCAGGTCGAGACACTAGCCAAAAAATTAACTTCGCCACAATTGAAATATGTTATCGTGGTCGGCATCGGTGGTTCAAATTTGGGAACGAAAGCGATCTATGACGCACTTTTTGGTTATTTTGATATCCTCGAACCAAAACGCTGGCCAAAGATGATTTTCGCCGACACCGTTGATCCGGAGCTGGTCGAAAAAATTGGCATTTTGCTTGAAACTGAGATTACTAGTCCAGAAGAAATTATCATGCCAGTGATTAGCAAGTCTGGCGGTACGACTGAGACAGTGGCGAATGCTGATTATCTTATGCAGCATTTCCTCGATCGTTTCCCGCAAGGAGCGGAACGAGTGGTAGCGATTACTGATGAACATTCGCGTCTGTGGGAGAGGGCCGGGAAGAACGGGTACAGCCGTTTAGCCATTCCCAAAACGGTCGGTGGCCGTTATTCGGTCTTGTCGGCAGTTGGTTTGTTTCCCTTGGCTGCGATTGGAATTGATATCCGGGCGTTTCGTCGAGGAGCGGCGGAAATGAGAAAACAATGTACCGTGATTGAAGAGAAGGATAACCCGGCTTTACAGTCGGCTAGCATTATTTTTTATCATTACAAAGCTGGCAAGACAATCAACGATACCTTTTTTTTCCATCCCGAATTGGAATCAATTGGTAAATGGTATCGACAATTAATGGGAGAGAGTGTCGGCAAAGAATTTGATATTCGTGGAAAGCGAGTTTTTCGCGGCATCACTCCTACGGTTTCCATTGGTTCTACTGATCTGCACTCCGTTGGTCAACTCTATCTGGGAGGCCCAAAAGATAAATATACCATCTTCGTCAGCGCCCTTGGAACAAGCGCGTCCACGCCGGTCGGTGGGCAGCTTTCCGGCCTTGTTGACGCGATTGAGGGCAAACCATTTGTTAGCATTATGCAGGCAATCTTGGCTGGCGTCCGAACGGCATACCAAAAACAAGAATTACCATTTACCGAAATTACTCTGGAAAATATTTCGCCTGCTTCACTGGGAGCATATTTACAATTTAAAATGATCGAAATGATGTATCTCGGTCAGCTCTTGCAGGTGAATCCTTTTGATCAGCCAAATGTTGAATTGTATAAGATCGAAACGAGAAAAATACTGACGAAAACGAAGAGTTAATTCTTTACTGTGGAAGTTTTTCAAGTGCGCGGGAGGGGCGGGGTATGGTATACTGAACATACACTATGCGGCACTTTGATCGTTTGTTAAGGTTCTTCATTATTCCGCTTTCGGTGGCAGCGGGAATGGTTTTGTATTTTTTTATTTTTTCGCTTTGGCAGCAGCCACTCATTGCAGCAATTGAGGCGTTGATTTTCGTAGTTATTGGTAGTTTTGAGGAAGTACGTGATATTATTGCCGCGTTTCGGCGTAAACAATTTGCTCTTGATTATATCGCTCTTTTGGCCATTATCGTCAGCATCATCGCCGGCCAATTCTTGGTGGCGCTCGTCATTGTCCTCATGCTATCGGGCGGCAACACTTTGGAGCGCTATGGTATGGCGAAAGCCAAGGAATCATTAACGGCTTTGACCGAGCGCATTCCGAGCGAAGTTATTTTGTGGGAAGAGGGCGCCGCGGGCAGTCGAGTGCCGATAAAAGAAGTGACAATCGGCCAAACAATTATGGTGCGTAAAGGCGAGGTGGTGCCCCTCGATGGGGAACTGCTATCGGAGGGTGGTATTACTGACGAGTCGTCTCTAACCGGCGAACCATACTTTATTGAAAAAGTGCGCGGCGATCAGATTCGGAGCGGCACGGTGAACATGGGTGAAGTTTTGGTCGTGAAAGTGTCGGCAGTTGATCAGGATTCCACCTATCGGAAAATTATTGAGTTGGTGAAACGAGCCGAAGCCGAGAAGGCACCACTCGTCCGACTGGCTGATCGGTATAGTACCTTTTTTACTATTATTACGGGAGTAATCGCTTTTGGCGGGTTTTTTTTAGCCCATAGTTTGGAGCGCGTTCTGGCCGTATTAGTGGTTGCAACTCCTTGTCCTTTGATTTTGGCGACGCCGATCGCCTTATTTGGCGGAATGAATGCTGCTGCCAAACAACGCGTTTTGGCAAAAAATTTAGCTAGTCTAGAAGCACTCAATCGCGTCGATACCGTCGTCCTGGATAAAACTGGTACTCTTACCATCGGGCACCCCTTGGTTAGCAAGGTGCTCGTTAAGGATTCCCGTTATAACCAGGAGAAAATTTTGAGTATTGCCGAGGCAATTGAGCGCAATTCGCTCCACCCGCTTGCGAAAGCCATTGTTGAAAAGGCGAAAGAAGCAAAAGCCCCGCGCCTTAAAGCGGAGCGGGTGAGTGAAAAAACTGGTTCCGGTATTTCCGCCGCAGTAGAGGGACACAGGTATACACTAGCAAAATTAAGCAAATACCATCATAGCACGGCGGTTGATTTGCACGAGGGCGATGTGCTCATCGGGCGTTTTGAATTTGAAGATCGTTTGAAAAGTGATTCGGCGTCAATTTTGACTGCTCTGGCCAGGCTTGGACTCAGGCTGTTTATTTTTACCGGTGACCGTGAAGAGAACGCTGCCAAAGCCATTGCCGCTTTGGGTGCGGCGGGCCCTTCCATCACGGTTAAGGCCAATTGTACGCCGGAAATTAAAAAAGCCGGTGTCGCTGAATTGCGCCAAGCGGGGCATGTCGTGGCAATGGTAGGCGACGGCATTAATGATGCGCCGGCCTTGGCGGCGGCCGACGTGGGGATGGTGTTCAGTAATGAAGAACACACGGCAGCATCAGAAGCAGCTGATATTGTTTTCTTGGGCGGTGATGTTTCTTCGGTAACGCTTAGTATCGGTTTAGCTAAACATACTATTCGAATCGCTCTTGAAAGTATTTGGTTTGGCATTGGCGTCAGTATTATTATGATGGTCATAGCGGCCTTTGGTTATATTCCTCCGATTATCGGGGCGATATTACAGGAGGGTGTCGATATCGCGGTTATCTTGAATGCATTGCGCGCTGGCCGTTTTGTTTTTTCTTAAAACCGTTGATTATTTATTTTTAACTATTTTTTATGCCTTTGAGTTCGGTGCCACTTGATGTCATTCTGACGCAACTGGCGTGGCGTATCGCCACCAAATCTTTCGATGCAAGTAAAAAATTGGCTGAGTCTGATTTTGAGAAATTGCTTGAAGCCGCCCGTCTCGCTCCTTCTTCACGCGGTTTGCAACCCTGGAAATTTGTGGTCGTGCGTGATCCCGACATTCGTCATGCTTTACGGCTCGCTTCGAACGACCAGGCGCAAGTGACGGATGCTTCACATCTTGTGGTACTTTGCGCCAAAATTGATCTGTCGGCTGATTATGTTGATCATTTTATGCAGTCCATTATCAAGACGCGGGGCGTCGACGAGGCTTCGTTGAGAGGTTTTCGAGAATCAATCACTGCGTCGGTTGGAGCTAAAACGGCCGAACAGATCGCGGAGTTGAACGCACGACAAGTGTATATTGTTCTTGGTACGCTTTTGACCGCGGCGGCTTTGGCCGGCATTGATGCGTGCCCGATGGAAGGATTTGACCATGCGAAGTTTGATGAGATTCTTGGCCTGGCGCCACTTCATTTGACCTCGCGGGTGATGTGTCCTCTTGGCTATCGCTCGGAAAACGATTGGCTGGCTAAA